>JBFYUV010000158.1:0-3637 GCA_041299865.1 Chloroflexota bacterium | reverse complement strand
GTGAAGGCCCTGACCTCGGCGACCACGTCCTGGCTGCCCGGGTCGATGATCAGTTCCGGCGCGAATGGCTCGGCCATGCGGCGCCGCAGCTCGTTGGGCTCGCTGAGGATCACGCGCGCGCCGCGCAGGTGCGCGATGGCCGTATGCAGGCAGCCGATGGGCCCCGCGCCCATCACCAGCACGGTATCGCCGAGACTCGTGCCGATGTCCTCGTGGCAGGCCTGCACGGAGCTGAGCGGCTCCGCCAAGGCACCCTCGCGGAAGCCGAGCGAGGCGGGCATCGTGTGGATGGTGCCGCCGGCCAGGGCGTGGGCCGGCAGGACGCAGTACTCGGCGAGCCCGCCCTGGAAGCCGGGCGTGATGCCGATCATGGTCATGTCGTCGCAGACGTTGTAGAGGCCCATGCTGCAGTACCAGCAGCGCAGGCAGTGGACGTCCGGCGCCACAGCCAGGTGATCGCCCACATGGTAGTCACTCACCCGCGCGCCGACCTCCGCGACGACACCGGCGAACTCGTGACCGGGGATGGTCATGCCGCCCGGCGCCGGCCCCTCGCGCCAGCGGCGCAGGTCGGAGCCGCACACGCCGCAGGCCCTGACCTGCAGCAACAGGCCGTCGTCGGGGCAGTCGGGAACGGGCAGCTCGACCAGCTCGATGGTCTGCGGCCCGGTCAGCTGCGCGGCCTTCACGAGGCCTCCACCGCCCGGAGCTTGTGACCGACCGCACCACCGGGATGGGTCTCGCCGAAGGCGTCCCGGGTGTAGCCGCGCAGCTCCAGGAGGGCCACGCAGATGGCGTCGCAGAAGGCCGAGTTGAAGAGCGAGCTGCCCGTGGCGATCATGCCGTAGGGGTCCACGTCCGCCGGAGCGTGGATCTCGAGGACCACGTCGGCGAGCTGCCCCAGCGTGGAGGCCGGCTGTTCCGTGATGGCGATGACCTTCGCGCCGCGCTTGCGGGCGATGCCGGCCAGGAAGCAGACCTCCGCCGTCTCGCCGCCCTTGGAGAGGCCGATCCAGACGTCCTCGGGGCGCAGGGCGCCAGCCGCGCCGTGCTGGCTGTCACCGGGGTGCAGGAAGAGCGCCGGCGTCCCGCAGCAGCTGAGCAGGTGGGCGAAGCGCAGCGCCACGGCGTGCGAGGTGCCCGACCCGGAGACGATGACGTGCCCCCGGCAGTCGAACAGCAGGCGGACGGCGCGGGGCAGCTCGGCGGGCAGCTGCCCGGCCAGGCCGGCCACGGCAGCGCTCTCGGCGAGGATCACCCGGGCCGCCAGCTCGACGATCTGGCGGTCATCCATGGGAAGCCTCCAGGAGCTTCTCGGCGGTCACGGAGTCCGTCACCAGCACGTCGATGAGCCCGCCACGCAGGGCGGCGCGGATGGCTGGCACCTTCTGCGGGCCACCTGACGCCGCCACCACCTTGGGGCCACGCTTGAGCTGCTCGAGCGTGATGCCGATGATGCGGTCGTTGATCTCGGATTCGACGCAGCGTCCCTCGACATCGAAGTAACGCAGGGCGATGTCGCCCACCGCGCCGTGCGCGAGCAGGTCATCGAGCTCCGCCTGGCTGATGATCGAGCCGTCGCGCATCGTCACCGAGTCCGGCGTGGGTGCCCCGACGCCGACGACCGCGAGGTCCAGGTGAGCGCAGGCTTCCACGGCACGCTGCACGTGGACGTCGGAGAGCAGCGCCTGGCGCGTGCGCTGGTCAGCCACGATGCCGGGCACCGGCAACAGCGTGAGGCGGCAGCCCAGCGAGCGCGAGACGCTGCGGCAGAGCTCCGTGGCGTGGACCTCCGCCTCCGGCTGCCCCAGCCCGCCGATGATCTGCACGAGCTGGACGTCCGGGAACCGCTGGGGCGTGAGCGCCATGGCCATGTGGCGCAGCGTGCTGCCCCAGGCGAAGCCGACCGTGCTGTGAGGCTGCAAGGCGCGCACGAGGTAGCCGGCCGCGCCATGGCCCACCGCGCGGCTGACCGCGTCCTGCGGATCGCCCGGCTGCGACTCCACGACGAGGGCCTCCTGCAGGCCGAAGCGCTCCTCGAGGCGACCCTCGAGGTCCAGGTAGAGCTGCGGAGGGGAGACGACGCTGATCTGCACGACGCCCTGCTCGCGCGCCTGGGCCATGAGCCGCGAGACCTTGGAGCGGGACAGGCCGAGGCGGTCCTTGATGGCGTCCTGGTTGAGGCCGTCCTCGTAGTAGAAGCGACTGACCTTGACCAGCAGCCGGAGATCCTCGTTGGACGGATTCATCACCCTTGCCACTGAGAGATTTCTCGCTCTTGGGATTTGGTGCAGGCACGCTACCACGGCGTGGAAGTCCGCGTCAACTTGAACCGCGCTCCCCGTGATCGGCGATGGCGTAGCCGTTGGGGTACTCGGCGCTCAGCTGGTATTCGGCCGTCCGCTCGCAGAGCTTCAGGTAGGTGATGCCGTCCTCAGCGGAGCGGTCCGCGCTGGGCACCATGGGGGCCGATTCGATCGTGCAGTAGCCCATGTAGCCGGTGCGGATGAGGCCGCGCATGACGGCCCGGAAGTCGGTCTTGCCGTAGCCCGGGGTGAGCGAGTTGGAGTCGCGGAAGTGGCAGTGCCAGAGGTACGGCTGGGCGTCCATGACCGCCTCGTAGGCGGAGAGCTCCTCGAGGTTGACGTGGAAGAAGTCGAGCTGGATGCCGATGTCGTCCCGCCCGGTGAGCTCGATGACCCGCTTGTGATTGGCGGCGGTGTTGACGAACTTGCCCATCTCGAGGTGGTTGGTGGCCTCGAAGACGAGGCGCATGCTGCGGCTTGCGGCGTGCTCACCCATGCGCCGCAGCGCGTCGACGGCCACCAGGGTGGCTTCGGCGACGTTCCCACTCGTGATGGGCGCGTGGATGGCCGTGGCGATGGTCACCGAGCCGGCGCCCAGCTCGGCCGCGAAGTCGATGGTCGAGCGGGTCTCCGCGACGGCCAGGTCAGCCGTCCTCGGCTCGGTCAGGGTCTTGAAGGTAGGCGAGTAGGGATCCCACATCTCGCCCCAGCACTCATTGACGTTGGAGACCTCCAGACCGTAGTCCGCCTTGAGGCGCAGGTGCGTGGCGAGGTAGTCCTCCATCGAGACGCCCAGCCCATAGCGGCCCTTGGGCGGGCAGATCTCGATGGCGTCGTAGCCGCAGCGGCGCAGACGCTCGTAGGTGAGGTGCGGCGACCGGTAGGCCTCCTCCTGCCCGAACGTGAGCTGGAAGTAGCTGTAGCGGAACGGCGTGCGCTGGCTCTGCATGGATGTTCCCTCCCCCTCACCCCGCCCGGCTACTCCGGCGGGTAGACCTTCTCCGGCTCAGGCTTCTGCCGCGGGCGAGCGATGAGCTCCAGGGTCGTGCCGAACAGCTCCTCCGTGTCGAGGTAGGCGTAGTGGCCGTCGCCGTCCACGCCGAAGCCGGCCCCGTCCATGATCATGTGGATGCCGGCCGCCTCCGCCTGGGCGATGGCGCTGGTCATGTCGTCCACGAGGATGCCCAGGTGCTGGATGCCGTAGCCGTGCTGCGCCACGAAGTCCGCGTACACGGTGGGACCCTCACCCAGCTCGATGAGCTCGATGCGCGTCGGCCCGAAGTACGAGAGGGCGAGGCGCATGCGGTACTCGACGGGCCGGCCGTGGTAGG
>JBFYUV010000157.1:0-6054 GCA_041299865.1 Chloroflexota bacterium | reverse complement strand
CCTACCCGACGCTCTTCCGATCTAGAAGCGCATGGCGATCACCTGACGCTGTTCCGGCGGTAGCGTGGAGATGGCCACGGCCAGCTCGCGGCGTCGCTCGTCATCCAGCAGGCTGCCGATCGGGTCGCCCTCGAGCGGGGCGAGCAGCCAGCCCTCGACGCGCTCGGGATCTGCCAGCAGGTGCTTGGGCCGTTGCCTGGCCCGCGCGATAGCCAGGCGCAACGCGATGCGCCACAGCCAGGCGCCGAATGGACCGTCACCCCGGTACGTGGCCAGCGACCGGTAGGCGCGCAGGAACGCTTCCTGGGCGGCATCCTCAGCCTCGTGCGGGTCGCCGAGGATGCGGCGGCAGAGCGCGAGGACATCGCGCGACTCACGCTCGACGAGCACGCGGAAGGCCTCCTGGTCCCCGGCGAGCACGGCGTCCACGAGCTGACGGTCCGGCGATGGTGCCCCCATCGCCGTCACGGTACCTGACCGTGCCGTCGCGAGACCGCTGATCGCGCCATGCGACTGTCATGAGCCACCCACTCGGGCGCGGCGTCGATCCGGCAGGCGTGTGCCGCCCGCCGGTCGAGCGTCCATGAGGCGGCCGGGTCGACAGGACCCCCGGGCAGTGTCAGCTGCCCTCGACCTGGCAGATCGGGGTGTCGTCATCGCCGGGACCCGGACCGGCTCCGGGGCCCGGGTCGTGGTCCGGATCCTTGCCGTCAGGCACACCGTCGCCGTCACTGTCGAAGTCCTCGTCACCATCCGGGATGCCGTCGCCGTCGCTGTCCGCGAGGCGGGCCCGGCTGCGGAGCCGGAGCTCCTGGCGGTTGGTGAGGCCGTCGCAGTCGAAGTCCTCGCTGCCATCGCTGATGCCATCGTCATCGCTGTCGTGATCACGCGGGTGTGTGCGCAGCTGGAGCTCGTAGCGGTTGCGAAGCCGGTCCCGGTCAGGGTCTTCAGCACCATCACGGATGCCATCACCGTCGCTGTCGGCGCGGTCCGGGTCGGTGCGCGTCACCATGCGCTCGTAGCGGTTGCCCAGGCCGTCGCCGTCACGGTCCCGGTCACGATCGCGATCCTGGTCGGCGGACACGCTGCCGACGGCCAGGAGCAGCACGGCCAGCGCCGCTCCGGTGGCCGCCAGGCTCCACAGCCTGCCCCGTTTCGTGGTGTACCCGAGTGACATCAAGCCCCCCTTTCGAAGGTCGTGGGACCCGCCCATGCGGACCCGTCACCTAGCCTGAGCGACCAGGGGCCCGATTGGTTCCCCTTGATCCTCATTTGACCGCCCGGCGAGCAGCGCACTACACTCGTCCTCGGCCTCGCATGTGGTCCGGCACTCAGCCGGGTCCGTGAGCTCACCCGCTCGCCCCTGCGATGACCCCCTCGTCGGTACCGGTGTCCGACGTCACGGGCTGGCCCATCACGACCGGCGGGAGGTGATTTCCCAGATTGGCTGAAGTCAGAGTCGGCGAGAACGAGTCGTTCGAGGCTGCCCTGCGTCGCTTCAACAAGAAGATCCAGCAGAGCGGCATCCTCGCCGAAGCCCGGCGACGCGAGCACTACGAGAAGCCCAGCGTCAAGCGCAAGCGCAAGGAAGCCAAGCGCAAGAAGGTGGCCCGGGGCGAGTAGCCGCGTCGACCATCCCGAGGGTGCGGGGCGACCCGCCTCGCACCCGACCACTCCGGAGCCAGGGCCGACCCGAGGCTCCCACCCCCTAGCAGGACCGAGCCCTCCACCCGGCCCACAGGAGGTCCCCGTGAGCCTGACCGAGCAGCTCCAGGCCGACATGAAGACCGCCATGCGTGATGGCGACACGCTGCGACGCGACACCCTGCGCATGGCCATCGCAGCTGCCCAGAACGTGGCCAAGGACAAGCGCGCGCCCCTAACCGACGAGGAGACCCTCGAGGTCCTCGGCCGGGAGGTCAAGAAGCGCCGCGAGTCGATCGCCGCCTACGAGTCCGCGAACCGTGATGACCTGGCTGCCAAGGAGCAGGCTGAGATCGACATCCTCGCGCCTTACCTGCCTGAGCAGCTCGGCGAGGACGAGATCCGCGCCCTTGCCCGTGAAGCGGTTGCCGCCAGCGGCGCCACCTCGCCGAAGGACATGGGCCGCGTCATGGCCGGGCTCATGCCCACGGTCAAGGGCCGTGCCGACGGCAAGCTCGTCAGCCGCATCGTCAACGAGGAGCTGGCCCGCACGGCCGGCGCCTAGCCGCCGCACCGCGGGCGCCTCCCGCGCCCCACCGCAAGCCGCACGCCGACCCCCATGCCGCCCGACCCCCGCGTCGACATCACGCGCCGTGACGGCGTCCCCGATCTCCTCCCGGACGCCGAGCTGGCGCGGCATCTCACCGCCGCCATCGACGCCGCCGGTGCGCCGCCCGGGGCCACCGTTTCGCTGACGCTCAGCGACGATGCGGAGCTGGCCGACCTGAACGCCGCGCACATGGGCAAGGTCGGCCCGACAGACGTGCTCTCGTTCCCACTCCAGCCACCGTCCGCCTTCCCGGCTCATCCCGGCCAGGACCCCGACGTTCGGAAGGCGGGTGCGTCGCCCGCCTTCACTCTGCCGCCGGGCGAGGCCGTCCACTTGGGCGACATCATCGTCTCCGTCGAGCGTGCCATCGAGCAGGCGTCGGAGGGCCGTGGTGGCCAGACCGGGGATCTGGCCTGGCAGCCGGCCGACGAGCTGCGCCTCCTCGTCACGCACGGCGCCCTGCACCTCTGCGGCTGGGACCACGCCGAGCCTGCGGAGGAGGCTGCCATGCGTGCTCTCGAATGTCATCTCCTGGGCCTGGAGGCCTGATCGGGGTGCGCCGATCAGGAGGGTGAGGCGCCGAGGGGCAGGCTCAAGCTGAAGGTGGCTCCTGCTCCGGGCGAGCTCACGACCGTCAACTCCTCGCCCTGGCGCACGGCGAGCTGGCGTGCGATGGCCAGGCCCAGCCCCGTGCCGCCGGTCGTGCGGCGCGTGCCGGGCACGCGCACGAATGGCTCGAAGATCCGCTCCAACTCCTCCGCCGGGATGCCCGGTCCCTGGTCGGATACCTGGATGATGGCGGTACCCGAGCGCCGCTGGTCCAGGAGGCTGAGCTGGACCTTGCCGCCCGGCGGCGAATGCTTGATGGCGTTGTCCACGAGGATGAGCACGAGCTGGTCGAGGCGGTCGCGGTCGGCTGTGACGGTCAGGCCGGAGACACGTTCCTGCGATGTGGTGAAGCTCGCACCGCTGGCCTCTGCGATGGCTGCCGCCCGGCGCGCGAGGTCCGTGAACCATGTCTCCAGATCGATGGCCTCTGGGCGGAGAGAGATGGCTCCCGCCTCGGCCGAGGCCAGGGCCAGCAGGTCGCTGACCAATCGCCCGAGGCGGTCGGTCTCGCCGATGATGTCATCCACCAGGGCGGTGCCATCCCCGGCCACGAGGCGTTCGCGCTCCAGGATCTCCGCCGAGGCACGGATGATGGCGACCGGCGTCTGCAGTTCGTGCGAGGCGGCGGCCACGAAGCGTCGCTCGGTGGCGAAAGCCTCGCGGATGGGCACCAGGGCGCGCTGTGTCACGAAGAGCGTCACGACCATGGCGCCCAGGACCCCCAGCGCCCCGATGGCGAGGATGGCCAGGAGGAGCTGTCGTTCGAGGCGGTGCTGGAGCGCCATGTTCATGCCGGCCTGCAGGAAACGGGTCGAGGCGGCCGCCTCGCTCTCCTCGTCGTCCTCTTCGCTCTCGTGGTCTTCGCTCGTTTCGCCCGCGACGCGCATGGTCAGGAGTCGCACGTCGGTGTCCCCGATGCGTGCGTCTCGCAGGTCTCGCCCGCGCTCGGCGGCGGCGATGGCGTCGGTATCGGGCAGGCCCTCTGGACGAGCACCGGACGCGCCCAGGAGCGCTCCATCGGCGGAGGCCAGGATGACGAAGGTGTCCGCGTCGCCCAGCACGCCCTGGACCGAGCCGTCATCGCCCTCACCATCGAAGAGCTGGTGCAGGACCAGCGGATCGCCAGCCGCCAGGAGCAGGGCCCGGTCGACCGACTCGCGCATCAGCGTGATGGCCGTGACAGCCGTGGTCACGCCGATGACGATGACGAGGGTGGTGACCGTCGCCAGGGTCAGGAGCGCGAGGCGGATGCGGGTCCGGCGGAGGAGCGCCTCGGCAGGGTCGACCGGACCGCCCCGAAGCTTCACGGCTTTCGGTCGAGGCGCAGGGAGTAGCCCACGCCGCGGACGGTGCGGACTGCATCGCGGCGGTCCAGCAGTCCCAGCTTCTGGCGCAGGTAGTGGACGTAGAGGTCGACCACGTTCGAGTAGACGTCGGGATCGGCACCCCACACCGCATCGAGGATCTGCTGGCGCGTGACGACCTCCCCGGCGTGGCGCACGAGGTACGCGAGCAGGGCGAATTCGCGCGCTGTCAGATCCTGGCTCGCCTCGCCCGCCGAGACGCGGATGCGCAGCGGATCCAGAACGATACCGCCGGCCTCGATGCGCTCGTCGGGGCGCTCCGGGGACCGCCTCGCGAGGGCCCGGATGCGGGCCAGGAGCTCGCTGAAGGCGAACGGCTTGGTGAGGTAGTCGTCGGCGCCGGCGTCCAGCCCGGCGACGCGGTGGTCGAGCGTGCCCAGCGCCGTGAGCATGAGGATCGGCGACCGCACGCCGCGGGAGCGGAGGAGCCGCAGGACTTCCATGCCGTCGAGGTCGGGCAGCATGCGGTCGAGCAGGATGACGTCGTAGTCGCGCTCGCCAGCCAGCGCGAGGGCCGCCACGCCGTCCTCGGCGATGTCGGTCGAGAAGCGCTCTGCGGTCAGGACGCGCTCGATGGCCCGGGCGATCTTTGTCTCGTCTTCGACGATCAGGACTCTCACGACGGACATGGTGGCCTGCCCAACGATGGCCCGCAATGGTGTGCGCTGGTTTCTTTGGGAACTCTCATGCAGGTCACAGGGCGGGGCAAGGCACGGCTACGACACTTCAGGCAGCGATCCTCGCATCGGAGACGACCCATGATCAAGTCCATCGCCATCATGGCCGCCGGCATCAGCGCAGCCATCGTGCTCACCGTCGGCCTCGTGGCGGCCGGATTCGGCCCACGTCCCGCCGGGGCGGGCCTCGCCGGGCCGGGCCCCGCCGGGCCGGAAGTGCTGGCGGCGCCGCTGATGGCGGCATCCCCGACGGCCGCGCCGACGCTGGAGCCCGAGGTCGTCTACGTCAAGCCCGCGCCCGCCCCCAGGACCGTGGTCGTGGAGCGGCAGACGGCGTCCGGCGATACGTCAACGAGCCGCAGTAGCGTCCAGACTCGCGCGGTCCGTGGCGAGCGTGACGACGACGATGATGATGAGCGCGAGGACCGCGAGGACCACGAGGACCACGAACGGGGCGACGACTGATGGTCCAGGCTGCGGTGGGTGACACCAGGCCCATCAGCCCGGAGGCGCGCGGGCCGCGCACGCACGGCAAGCCGAACCCGCTGCCGGCGCGGCTGGTGGTCGGCGTCGGGGCGCTGGCGGCACTCTCCGTCATCGCGGCTGGCATCGGCCGGCTGCCGGGTGTCAGCGAGGAGAGCCCATCGAGCAGCGCTGGCCTCGACCCGGGCGCGACGACGCTGGCCGCCGCCGCGCCCGCTCTCGAGACTCGTGTCGAGCGCCCCGTCCGCTACGTGCGCCTCAAGCCGGGCCAGAAAGCGCCTCCTGGCGCCAAGGTCATCCGCGAAGCGGCGCCGGCGCCGCGTGTCGTGGTGCACTGGGTGACGCCGCCGTCATCGTCGTCTTCGACGCGAGCACCCGTGGCCAGGACGAGGCAGTCGGGAGGATGATCGCCTGGGACGACACGGTAGCAGGCGGCCCCGCAGCCATGACCCGGCCACCCCTGACGACCGGGGCCGAGACCTCCCACGTCGAGCGCGGCCTCGTGTTCGCGGCCATGGGGGGCAGCGTGCGCCTGCACGTGGCCTGTCGCGCGGACCAGGCCGGCAGGACGGATCGCGACCTGCGCCTGGCTGCAGCCAGGATCGAGGCCTGGGCGCGGCGACTGACCCGCTTCAGCCCCGACTCCGAACTGTGTGCACTCAACCGC
>JBFYUV010000156.1:0-3631 GCA_041299865.1 Chloroflexota bacterium | reverse complement strand
GCTCACGGCGAGGCGGTGGGCACGCCTCGCGCGCGGTGGCGCGGGACCGCGTGCCGGGGCGGGTCGTGCAGGGGCCGCAGCGCGAGCGCCACGAGCCTGACTACCTGGTGCTCGTGGCGGCCGTGGCGCTCTCGGCCATCGGCATCCTCATGGTCTACTCCAGCACCGGCGTGGACGCTGCCCGCGACGGCAGCGTCTTCACGGCCGTCACGACGCAGCTCACCTGGGCCGTCGTGGGTGCCATCGCGCTCGTGGCCGCGATGCGCATCGACTACCGCTACTGGCGGGCCTTCTCCGTGCTGGGCTTCGCGGTCGCCGTCGGGCTGCTGCTCCTCGTGCTCCTGCCGCCGATCCCTCCGCTCATCCAGCCCATCGAGGCCAACGGCGCCACCCGCTGGCTGAGGATCGGCGGCCTGCCGGCGTTCCACCCGGCAGAGTTCGCCAAGCTGGCGCTGGTCGTCTACCTGGCCCACTGGCTGGCCACGCGCGGTTCGGAGGTGAGCAGCTTCCGGCGCGGCATGCTGCCCTTCCTGGCCATCGTGGGCGTGCTGGCCATCCTCGTCGTGCTGGAGCCGGACCTGGGCACGACGGGCGTCATCGTGCTGACCGGCTTCGCCATGTTCTTCGTGGCCGGTGGCAGCCTCTGGCAGCTGCTCCTCATGATCCCCCTGGGCGTCGCCGGGGTGGGTGCCATCCTGCTCATCAATCCGTACCAGATGTCGCGCTGGACGACCTTCCTTGACCCATGGTCGGTGGCCAAGGACGCCGGGTTCCAGACCATCCACGGGCTCTACGCGCTGGCCCTCGGCGGCGTCGTCGGCCAGGGCCTGGGTGAGAGCCGCCAGCCATCTGGGCTGGCTCTGCCCGCCGCCGAGAATGACTTCATCTTCGCGGTCGTCGGGCAGGAGTTCGGCCTCTGGGGCGGCCTGCTGGTCATCGGCCTGTTCCTCTTGCTGGCCTGGCGCGGCATTCGAATCGCCATGCACGCGCCGGATACCTTCGGTGGCTTGATGGCCCTGGGCATCACCGCCTGGCTGGCGTTCCAGGCCTTCATCAACATCGGCGTGGTCGTCAACCTGCTGCCCCTGACGGGCATGCCGCTGCCCTTCCTGTCCGACGGCGGGACGTCGCTGGTGGTGGCTCTCGCGGCCGTGGGTATCCTTCTCTCCATCTCCCGCGAGTCCGTTCCCCGAGGTGCCGGCAGCCATGAGGATCCTGATCGCAGCCGGGGGCACCGGCGGCCACATCTACCCCGCCCTGGCCATCACGTCCCAGCTGGCGACCCGGCAGCCTGACCTCGAGCTGCGCTGGATGGGTGGCCACCGCGGCCTTGAGGGTGACCTCGTCCCGGGCGCGGATCTGCCCCTCGAGCGGCTCTGGCTGCGTTCGCTGCGCACCGTGGACGCCTCGCTCGACACCCTGCTCGACCCGCTGCGCCTGCTGGCCTCGCTGCCCCAGGCGGCCTGGAAGCTGCTGCGCTGGCGTCCCGACGCCATCTACACGACGGGTGGCTACGTGGCCATCCCCGTGCTCGCCGCAGCTGCCCTGCTGCGCATCCCCTCCCTGCTCTGGGAGGGCAACCAGGTCCCGGGGCGCAGCGTCAGGCTCATCGCCCGCCTGGCCAGCGTGCGTGCCGTCTCCTTCGCGGGGACCCGCGACCGCCTGCCGCCGCCCACCTACCTGACCGGCACCCCCATCCGGACCATCGACCCCATGGACCGCGAGGAGGCTGCGCAGCGGCTGGGCATCCCGACCGGCCTGCCCGTCCTGCTCGTCTTCGGTGGATCGCAGTCGGTGCGTCGCCTGGACGAGGCCATGGCCGCCGCCGTGGGCGATCTCGTCGAGCGGTGCGTGGTCGTGCACATCACCGGCCCAGGCTCGTTCGCCCGGGCTGCCGCGCTGCGTGACTCATTGCCGGCCGAACGCCGGGAGCGCTACCGGCCCTTCGTGTTCCTGCACGAGGACATGGCTGCGGCACTGTCAGCCGCGGACCTGCTGGTGGGCCGCGCCGGCTCCTCGACGCTGGCTGAGGCCACTGCGGCCGGCCTGCCCATGATCGTGGTGCCCTACCCGCACGCGGCGGCGCACCAGCGTGCCAACGCCGCGGAGCTGGTGGAAGCAGGTGGCGCGCGGCTGGTGGCTGACGAGGACCTCGATGGCGCCAGTCTGCGCCGGGCCGCCGACCTCTTCGGCGATCCCGACCTGGCCGTCATGGCCGCCGCAGCCCGCTCCCTGGGGAGACCCGCTGCCGCCGCCGTCACTGCCGACCTGCTCATCGCGCTCGCCGACGGCACTGCCCTGCCCGAAGCCGACGCGCTGGAGCAGCGGACGCGCACGGTGCCATGAGCACCAGCGAAGGTGGGTCGGGCAGCCTTGCCGATGCAGCTGGCCGTGAGGCCCGGCTATCGGCCAGTGGGAAGCAGCGTGCCAGCGCGGACATCGCGCGGCGGCTGGGCATCAGGGCCACGCGAGACGAGCCGCTGGCGCCCCACACGACCATGCGCGTGGGTGGTCCGGCAGACCTCTTCGCGCAGGTGCACAACCTCTTCGAGCTGCGTGGCATCGTGCGCTACGCGCGCAACCGCGACATCCCGCTCTTCCTCATCGGCCGGGGTTCCGACGTGGTCATCAGCGACGCCGGGGTGGGCGGGCTCGTGGTCCTGGTGCGCGCCGTGGGGCATCACATCGAGGGGCGGCGCCTGGTGGCCGAGGCCGGACTGCCCATGGCCAAGGCGGCCACCGTGACGCGCCAGGCCGGCCTGTCCGGCCTGGAGTTCGGGCTGGCCATCCCGGGCACGGTCGGCGGGGCCGTGTGGGCCAATGCCGGTGCGCAGGGCTCGGACACGCAGGCCATCCTGGTCGAGGCCCTCGTCGTGACGGCCGATGGCGGTGAGGCCGCCCTGCGGCCGGACGAGCTTGGCATGGGCTATCGCGAGACGCGCCTCAAGCACGCTGCCCCGGGCCGTCCCGAAGTCGTCGTCGCGGCCACCTTCGAGCTGCAGCCGGTCGATCCCGAGACCATCACGGCTCGGCTCGACGAGATCCGGCGCTGGCGGCAGGCCCACCAGCCCATCGGCCAGAAGTCGGCCGGCAGCGTCTTCCGCAACCCCGAGGGTGACTCGGCCGGTCGCATCATCGACGAGCTGGGGCTCAAGGGCGTCCAGGTCGGTGGCGCCATGGTCAGTCCACGGCACGCCAACTTCATCGTCAACGTCGGCACGGCCACGGCCGCTGACATCCGCGACCTGGCCGAGCAGGTTCGTGCCACCGTGCGCCGGGAGCGCGGCATCGACCTCCGCTACGAGGTCGAGTTCATCGGCGACTGGCCGACAGAGGAGGGCGCATGAGCGCGAACGAGACGAACCCGCGGAGCGCGCGCGGGGCGCTGCCGGCCCACGAGGCGTTGCCGGCCACCGCCATCGCCGTCCTCTTCGGCGGCCCGTCAGCCGAGCACGACGTCTCGCTCGTCTCCGGACGCTCCATCGCCACCGCCCTGCTCGAGCGCGGCCATGCCGTGAGCGGCTGGCTCATCGACCTCGACGCGCGCTGGTGGGCCCTGCCCGTGACGGCGCTCGACCCGGCCCTGCCGGCGACCGCCTTTCGCGACCCCTCGGCGCTGGGCGCACGCGGC
>JBFYUV010000155.1:0-2761 GCA_041299865.1 Chloroflexota bacterium | reverse complement strand
TCTACGGCTCGGAGGACGGCGAAGTGCTCGATCGCACCATCGACGTCCACGTGGGTCGCCTGCGCGAGAAGCTGGGTGACGATGCCGACCAGCCGCGCTACGTCATGACCGTGCGCGGCGTGGGGTACCGTGCCGCTCCGCCTCGCGGGGAGACATGAGCGAACCCCGGACGGGCCACCGCAGCCTGACCCTGGGGCACGGGCTGGCCTGGCGCATCGCGCTGGTGGGCATCGTGTCCGCCGTCGTCGCGGTGGGTATCGTCACGGTGGGCGTCTGGCTCGTCGGCGGCGACGCCCTGGCGCACCTCATGATGGAGCACGGCGAATCGGCGTCGACCTCGTACGCGATGTTCGACCAGTCGATCCGGGAGGTGCTGCTGGTGGCCATGGGCGTGGCCATCGTGGCCGCCGTGGGGCTGGCCATCGCCCTGGCCCGCATGATCGCCCGGCCGCTGGCCGACGTCGGTGCCGCCGCTCGGCGGGTGGCTGACGGAGACCTCGCCGCCCGCGTCCCCCGGACCGCCCCTGACGAGCTGGCCAGCCTGGCCGATTCGTTCAACCAGATGGCGGCCGAGCTCGAAGAGAGCGAGCGCCAGCGGCGCGACATCATCTCCAACACGGCGCACGAGCTGCGCACGCCGCTCACGAACCTGGAAGGCTACCTGGAGGCCATCCGGGACGGCATCATCGTGCCCGACCAGCAGACCTACGACTCGCTGCTCGAGGAGACCGAGCGGTTGGTGCGGCTGGCCCACTCGCTCGACGACCTGGCGGCCGGTGACCGGGCCGGCAAGCGGGCCCACCCCATCGACGTCGACCTGGCCACGCTGCTCGCGGTCGCGGTCGAGCTGGCACGGCCGGCCATCGAGGCGCAGCGGCTGACGATCGAGCGCCGCTGGCGTACGCCGCTGCCTGCACGGGCGGATCCCGATCAGTTCGCCCAGGTGCTTGCCAACCTGCTCCAGAACGCCGCGCGCTACGCACCGGAGGGCGGCGTCGTGACGCTATCGGCGGAGCAGCGCGATGACACCGTGCTCGTCAGCCTCGCCAACAGCGGTGAGGGCATCCCGGACGAGGATCTGCCGCATCTCTTCGAGCGCTTCTACCGCGTCGAGAAGTCACGCGACCGTGCCCTGGGCGGAGCGGGCATCGGCCTCGCCATCGTCAAGCAGCTGGTGGAGGGCTGGGGCGGACGCGTCGGAGCGGAGTCCGTGCCCGGGCGCACCCGCTTCTGGTTCAGCCTGCCGCAGGGCCGGCCGGGCGCGTCACCCGGTCAGCGCTGAGCCCAAACGATACCGCTCAAGCGTCCTGCTGCGGCATGCCCTCGGCACGACGCTTGATACCCAGCATCTGGCTGCGCATCAGCGTGAAGAGGCCCAGTCCCAGCATGGGGACGCCGCGCTGCTGCGGCGCCGTCAGCTTGATGTGCATGCGGATGCGCTCCACGAGGCGCGTCCCGCCATCGGGCTCCGCCTCCAGGACGAAGGCCCAGCTGACTCGGAAGGCCGGCATGTCCATGTCGCGGACGTCCTCGTCGTCGGCCACGGGATGGTCCGCGGCCTGCTCCTGAGCCTGCTCCCGCACCATCACGTCGTCCAGATAGAGGACGAGGGCAGCTCCCGGTTCGACCACGCTGGCCACGAACCCGCCTCCCGGGTGGGTCGGCACGATGTCACCGACAGCCAGGTCCTGGAACTGCGGGAGGATGGTCTCAGCGCTGTGGCGGGGAGCGCCGCCGCCTGGGCTCCAGGCGCGGTCGAGTGGCGCGAAGCTGTACCAGCCGCCTCGCTCGAAGCCCATCTGGACGAGCCAGGGCCAGACCTGCGCGGGTGCTGCCGCGATGATCAGGCTGCGTGTCTCCACGATCTGGGACCCGACCACGAGATCGTCGCCGGGCAGCTCGCGCTCGGCGTCACCGGGCAGCAGACCCCACGAGCGCGATTGCTCGCGCGCATGAAGACCGCCGGCGACGGCTGCGCCAGCAGCCATCGAGAGGAGGACGACCTTCAGCCGAAAGATCACCCTGAAGACGAACCAGACCAGGCGGAACATGCTCAGACCTCCGATCCGGACCGCGGGATGGCGCGGTCCATCAGGCTTCGGCCGGGACGGGGTCCGGCATCGCGTTAGGTGCTGGCGGCGCCGCGGCAGCGCGCCACGGTTGCGTCGAGAGGCCCTCGGCTCGCTCCTTCAGGCCGAGCATGTGCTTGCGGGTCATGGCGAAGACACCCAGGCCCATCATGGGCATACCGAGCCTGGCGGGCACTCCGGCATCCGCGGTCCAGACGCGGAAGCGCTCCACGAGCCGGGTCCGGGTGCCTCCCGCCTGTGGTTCCAGGACGAACGCCCAGGTGGCCCGGAACTCAGGCATCGTCAGGCCGCCCATGGCGCCCGCGAACTGCAGACCGCCGGGCAGGTGCTCGTCGGAGGCTGCGGGGGCGGCCGCGCCACGCTTGGCCTCGGCAGCCTCTGCCTGGCTGCGCACGAGCTCGTGGTCGAGATAGAGGACGAGCGACTGCTGCGGCTCGACCACCTTGGCCAGGAAGCCGCCACCGGGATGCGTGGGCACGATGTCACCGGGTGCCAGGTCCTGGAATTGGGGCAGGACGCGGTCCGCACTGCTGCCCGCCATGTCCATCCGGTCATAGCTGTACCAGCCACCACGGCCGAAGCCCAGCTGCGCCAGCCACGGCCACACGGCAGCTGGAGGAGCGTCGATGACCAGGCTGCGCGTGTCGACGATGCCGGGGTCAGCGATGAGG
>JBFYUV010000152.1:0-6108 GCA_041299865.1 Chloroflexota bacterium | reverse complement strand
CCTCCAAGCTCGTCGCCAAGGTGGCCTCGGACCTGGAGAATCCGGATGGCCTGGTGATCGTAGAGCCGGGCCAGGAGGCTGCCTTCATGGCACCGCTGCCAATCGCGCGCCTGTGGGGCGTGGGTGAGCGCACGGCCGCCCAGCTGGCCGACTACGGGGTCCGCACCATCGGCGATCTGGCGGCCCTGCCGGACGACCTGCTTGCCCGTCGTTTCGGCAAGCAGGGACCCGTGCTGGCCGCACGCGCACGCGGCATCGATCCGTCACCGGTCTCGGGTGCGGAGCCTGCCCGATCGGTCAGCCACGAGCACACCTTCGACGTGGACACGTCCGACCCCGAGCTCCTGGAGCGCACGCTCCTGGCGCTGTCGGAGGGGGTCGCTGGCCGGCTGCGCGCAGGTCATGTGAGGGCGCGGACCGTGGCCGTGAAGGTCCGCGATGCATCCTTCGTCACCGCCTCCCGCCAGCGCACGCTGCCCGAGCCGAGCGATGAGACCGAGGTCGTCTTCCGAGCGGCACTCGAGCTGGCGCGTCCCGAGCTCCGCGGCACCAAGGTGAGATTGCTCGGCGTCGCTGCTTCGCACCTCGAGGAGGGTCTGCAGCTGGCCCTCTTCCACGAAGCGGACGACCGCAGGCGCCGGGCCACGGAGGCCGCCGACGAGATCAGGCGTCGCTTCGGCTCCCGGGCCATCCGCCGCGCCCGCCTCATCGACAGCGGCGTGGCCGAGCCCTTCGAGCGTGATCCGATGCGGGCCCCGGACGACGGCAGCATCGGCCGGACGCGCGGCGACGACACGACGCGGCGCCGCTGACTCGGCGCTGCCCCTGTCGTGCCAGGCGAGCTGGCACGAGCCGGCGTGAGCCTTTCGGCGTATCCGATCGGGCTCTTGACGATAGAACAGGTGTTCTAGTACAGTGCCGGAGCCCGCGCTAGAACAGATGTTCGACCAGTCCGATGCGTGCCCCTCGGCCACCAAGGTCGTTCGGAGAGGAGGCCCTGCCGATGTTCAACCTCACCACCCTGACGCCAGGCGCTGTCGTGGCCGTGGATGGCCGCTCCGGCCGTCCCCTGGAGATCCGTGCGGAAGGCGAGCGCCGCCGAGTCACGGATGTAGAGGCGGTCCGCGACGAGTCCTCTGCCTACCCGTTGCAGACTGGCCCGCGGACGGTCTTCGTGGTCCGTTCGCACGAACGGCGCTACCGGCTCGTCCACCTGTTGGGCCAGCGCCGTTGGACCATCGAGGAACTCCCGACCCGCGACGCGGACCTGACACGCGCCGCCTGAAGGCGGGGCGATCTGCCATCCGGACGTCCCCGGCGGTCCAGATGGACGAGCGGCACCACCTGCCACGCGTGCGAGAATGCCCGTCATGATCGAGAGGACTGAACCGTTCGGTGACATGACGGTGGAAGGCTTCAGCGCGGCGCTGGCGTCGGGCCAGCCGGTACCCGGTGGCGGCAGCGCCGCGGCCGTGGCGGCCTCGCTGGCGGCCAGCCTCAGCAGCATGGTCGTGCGGCTCTCGCTGGATCGGCCCGTCTACGAGGCTCACGCCCTCCTGCACCGGTCTGCACTGGTCGACTCGGATGCTGCCCGAGCGCGATTCCTGGAGCTGGCGGATGACGACGCCGCCGCGTATGCAGCCTACCGGGAGGCACGTCGTCTGCCGCACGAGACGGCGGCAGAGGCCTCGGTCCGGGACGCCGCGACCCGTGCCGCCGCCCGAACGTCAGCCGCTGTCCCGCTGGCTGTCGTGGAAGCCTGCCGCCACCAGCTCGATCTCGTTGAGCGACTCGTCGGCCGCACCAACCCGCATGCGTCCAGCGACCTCGATTGTGCTGCCCTGCTGCTCGAAGCCGCGGCTCGGGCGGCAGCCGCGAACGTCCTGGTCAACCTGCCCGCGGTCGGGGATGAGGCGTTCGCTGACGAGACTCGGATCCTGGTGGAGGAGTACCTCCGGCACGTGCAGGGCGCGTCGGCCCGGATACGGGATCTCGTGGCCTCGGGCCTGCTACGCGATCCTGAGCCCGCATGAGCGTCACGGGGGGAGCCGGTCGCGGTGCCGAAGTGCTCGATGGGCGGGCCATGGCCCGGCACATGCTCGAGGAGACCAAGCGTGAGGTCGCTGACCTTACCCGGTCACGCGGGTCGATCCCGGAGCTCCGAGTGCTCATGGTCGGGGACGATGCGGCCTCCGCCGTTTACGCGCGGCGCATCCTGCGCTCGGCTGAGTCGGTGGGTTCGGCCGGCCAGCTGCTGACGATGCCCGGTGATGCCGATCCGGCCGCTGTGCGCGCCAGGCTGGCTGAACTCAGCTCGGATGCCGCCGTGGCCGGTGTCATCCTGCAATTGCCGCTGCCGGCGGGCCTCGAGCTGGCGAGCATCATCGACGCGCTGGATCCGCGGAAGGACCTCGACGGCATCCACCCCATCAACGCGGGGCGCATCTCGCGCGGGTCCGGCGGTTTCGCGCCTTCCTGCGCGGAGGCGGCCATCGAGATCCTCAAGCGCGCGGGCATCCCCATGGCCGGCCGCCCCGCGGTCGTCGTGGGACGCAGCAACGTCGTGGGTCGCCCAGCCCAACTGCTTCTCATCGGCGAGGATGCCACGGTGACCGTCTGCCATCGCAAGACCAGGGACCTCGACGCGCAGGTTCGGCAGGCAGAGATCGTCATCGTGGCCGCAGGTGTGCCCGGGCTCATCCGTGGCGAGGCCATCCAGCCAGGTGCAGCCGTCATCGACTGCGGCATCAACGTCCTGGCGGACGGCACCATCGTTGGCGATGTCGACCAGCCGTCCGTCCTGCCGGTGGCAGGTGCCATCACTCCGGTACCGGGCGGAGTCGGTCCCGTCACCAATGCCGTGCTCATGCGCCATCTCGCGCGTGCCGCGCGCATGCAGCTGGCTGACGAACAGCTGATGGCTGACGGCTAGCCCCGGCGAGGGCAGCGGTAGCGTGGCATCCTGACGCGCATGCCCAGCAGCCTCCAGATCGCCCAGGACGCCACGCTGCGTCCCATCGTCGACATCGCCTCCGAGTTGGGCCTCCTGCCCGACGAGATCGAGCCCTATGGCCGTTTCAAGGCCAAGATCCGCCTGGAGGTGCTCGATCGTCTCTCGGATCGGCCGAATGGCAAGGAGATCATCGTCACGGCCATCACGCCCACCCCGCTGGGCGAGGGCAAGACGACCACCACGATCGGGCTTGCGCAGGGGCTCAACCGACTGGGAGTCCGTGCCGCCGTGGCTGTTCGGCAGCCGTCGCTCGGCCCGGTCTTCGGCATCAAGGGCGGTGGCGCCGGCGGCGGCTACAGCCAGGTGCTGCCCATGGAGGACATCAACCTCCACTTCACTGGGGACATCCACGCCGTCACCGCGGCCCACGATCTTGGGGCAGCCTTCCTGGACAACCATCTCCTGCGCGGCAACCAGCTGGGTATCGATCTTGCCACCATCCGCTGGCCTCGCGTCCTCGACCTGAACGACCGCATCCTGCGCCACGTACGCCTCGGCATCGGGGAGGCGGTCGAGTTGCAGCGCGAGGGCGAGTTCCACATCACGGCGGCCTCGGAGGTCATGGCCGTGCTCGCCTTGGCCACCGACCTGCAGGACCTTCGCCGCCGCATCGGTCGCATCATCGTG
Organism: Chloroflexota bacterium; assembly: GCA_041299865.1. Lineage (GTDB taxonomy): Bacteria > Chloroflexota > Limnocylindria > Limnocylindrales > CSP1-4 > JAFMJV01. The sequence continues at coordinate 2,468 of JBFYUV010000152.1, read as the reverse complement.
GCCGAGACCACGGGCGGCACGGCAGTGACCATGGAGGACCTCAGGGTCGCAGGTGCCATGACCGTCCTGTTGAGGGACGCCATCAAGCCGAACCTCGTCCAGACGACCGAGGGCGGCCCGGCCTTCGTGCATGCTGGACCGTTCGCCAACATCGCCCACGGCAACTCGTCCGTGGTGGCCGACCGGGTCGCCCTCAAGCTCAACGAGGCCGTCTGCACGGAAGGCGGCTTCGCCTCTGACATGGGGCTCCAGAAGTTCATGGACATCAAGTGCCGCCTCTCCGGACTGCGCCCATCGGCAGCCGTCATCGTGGCCACCATCCGGGCCCTCAAGATGCACGGCGGTGTCGGCAAGGTCGTGGCCGGGCAGCCGCTGGATCCGGCGCTGCTGGAGGAAGACCCGGAGGCGGTCCGCCGCGGGGCTGAGAACCTCGCCCAGCATCTTGCCATCGTGGCCAACTACGGCGTGCCCGCCGTTGTTGCCATCAACACCTTCCCCACGGATCACGAGTCGGAGTTCCAGGCCGCTCGTGAGGCCGCGCTGGCAGCCGGCGCCGAGGACGTCGTGGTCTCGCGCCACTTCTCGGACGGCGGCGAGGGCGCGCTGGACCTGGCACGCGCCGTCTGGGCGGCTGCCCAGAAGGGCGCGCCGGACTTCCGCTTCCTGTCGCGTGACGGTGCGTCCCTGCGCGAGCAGATCGAGGACATCGCCACCCGCGTGTACGGTGCCGATGGCGTCGACTTCGCACCACAGGCCGAAGCCTCGCTCGATGCCATCGAGCGCCTCGGCTACGGCAGCGTGCCGGTCTGCATGGCCAAGACGCAGTCCTCGCTGACCCATGACCCGGCACTCAAAGGGCGGCCACGCGGCTGGCGTCTGCCCATCCGGGACGCTCGGCTCTTTGCGGGCGCCGGCTTCGTGACCGCCTACTGCGGGAGCATGATGACGATGCCCGGGCTACCCACCCACCCGGCCGGAGAGGACGTCGATATCGACGCCGACGGTCGGATCGTGGGCCTCTTCTAGGAACGGAGAGGCGCCGCGCAGCTCAGCGCACCCAGCCGGTCGTTCAGGTGTGCGCGGCGACGTACAGCGCGAGGGCTGTGACGAGGCCCACGGCTCCACCGGCGACGGCGTACGCCCAGGCCATGAGATCCGGGGGCCCGAGCGGCTCGGCCGCGTCGTCATGTCCGTGACCATGGCCGTGGCCGGAGTCATGGTCGCCAGCGTCGTCGTGGCGGCTGTCGTGGGCGGGAGCAGCGGTGGTCATCCCCCGATCGGCGTCGGACATGGGCCCAGTATCGGACATCGTCAGGGCATCAGCTCATCGGTGATGAGATCATCGACGAGCGGAGGGGTCGTCACGACGGAGTCCGGCAGGGCAGTCATGATGTCCACGGCTGACACCCAGGTCTCCCGATCGATGCTGCCCAGGCCGTGGACGAGGGTGTAGTCGTTCTGCCAGGCGTTGGCGGTGGCCTCCAGGATGGCCAGCTGCGTGTCGGGATCCGCGGCCAGCTCCGGCACCCGCGCGAACGTGGCATCGAGGCCCCGCTGTGGATCGGCCGCGATGTCCTCCATGGCCCGCAGCGTGGCCTGGGTGAAGGCCCGCAGGGCGTCACCCTTCGCCTGCAGCGTGCTCGTCCCGACCACGAGGCCGGGGCCGGGCAGCGGGGCCACGTCGTCGACGCGGATGACGTTCACGGGCAGCCCCTCGCGAGCCAGCTGGACCGGCTCGTTGTTGAGATAACCGATGGCAGCGTCGACCTGGCCCTCGGCGACGGCGACACCGTGCCCGAAGTCCGGATAGGTCACGATCTCGACATCCTCCGGCGTCAGGCCCGCGGATGCCAGCAGGGCCTGCAGCGCGACCCAGGATGAGCCGAAGCGGCCGGGGATGCCGACCGACTTCCCGGCCAGGTCCGCCACCTCCTCGATGCCGCTCTCCTCGAGCGAGAAGAGCACGTTGGGAAAGCGTCCGAAGATGGTGGCCCCGTAGCGGACCGGGATACCCTGGCTGACCGCCGGGATGAGGCTCGTCCCATCACCCATGCCGATATCCACCGCGCCCTGCCCGACGAGCGTGATGAGCTCGGGATCCACCTTGTTCTGGAACGTCACTGCCAGCCCTGCATCGGCGTAGTAGCCGGCCTCCTCGGCCAGGTAGAACTGTGCGAACTGCACGCTCGGGATGTAGCCCAGGCCCACCGTCAGGCTGGTCGGTTCCGGGGCGGGACTGGACCCCCCGGACTGCGCCAGGCTGCTCGTCGGACCCGTCAGCAGGAGGACGACCGCCACCAGCGCGGGCAGTGTGTGGTGAGGCAACCACGCCGCTCGCGCCCGGGCTGCCGGTCCAGGATGAGGTGTCGACATGCGCGCCTGCCTTTCCGCTGGTCTAGCCGTGCGCCGGCACGAGCCGGCGCTCGATGGAGATGACGACCAGGTAGAGCCCGACCCCGAGGAGGGCG
>JBFYUV010000151.1:0-10053 GCA_041299865.1 Chloroflexota bacterium | reverse complement strand
GTTCCCCCGTTCGACGTCGACCGGGTCGTTTCGGTTCCCTGGTCGGTCTGGGTGCTCCCATCGGAGGACCGGGAAGGTGGCGGCCCCGGCTGCGGCCTGTGCGGCGGTAGGGGGTGGCCCTGACACCGCCAGTCCACTACGGGCATATCCGAGTCATCCTGGGGCATCGGGGGAACGTAGCCGCTGATGGCGTGACGATCAGGCCCAGAGACGGCGCCAGACCCACTGCCAGCTCCAAGCCCACTGCCAGCTCCAGGCCAGAGACAACGCCAGGCCCGGAGACAACGCCACTCAAGTCAGGACGAAGTGACCGCGAAGCGACGTGTGCTTGATTCGCGACCATGCCATACCAGGGGGCGGACTCGGCCGATCTCGACGAGGTGCTGCGGCGTTTCGGCGCAGAGCTCCGGCGCTGCCGGCTCCATGCGGGCCACAGCCAGGCCTCGTTGGCGGAGCGATCCGGCGTGTCGCAATCGACCATCTCGCGGCTCGAGCGGGGCAGGGCACCGCGTGCCGCCGTGCGCATCCTCGTGCAACTGAGCGAAGCGCTCGGCCGGCGGTTGCCGCTCGCATTCTGTCCGCACGATCACCACTGCGCCTGGGAGCGGCTGGACGCCGGCGGGGTACCGATCACGAAGTCTGTCCAGATCGAGCAGGAGTGGTGGTTCAGAGGCGGCGACTGATTCATCGAGCCGACCGTGCGAGCCGAGTCCCCCTATGCCCCCAGGGCGACTCGGATATGCCCGTAGTGGACTGGGGTGAAAGAGCCCGGCACCCGACGGCCCGGCACCGACGGCCCGGCACCGACGGGCTACCCGATCGTCGTCAGGCGTGCCAGCTTCTGGAACTGCGCGGGAACCCACCACTTGAGGAAGTACAACCGGCAGCCGAGGCAGTAGCCCGTCGCGGCCAGCACGGCCTGCAGTCCACCCACCGCGGCGGCTACGACCCACCCGGCCGTCGCGAGACCGACCAGGAAGAGCACGGTGGCCACGCCGAGACCCAGCGCCCCGAGCGCCTGTGCGAAGCGGGGCGGAAACTCGTGCTCGAGCTCACGCGGAGGCGCCATGCGCAGGAGCCGCCGCACATATGGCCACGGCCGACCCAGCACCGAGTACCGCGTCCCGAAGAGGGCGCTGATCCCGAGTGCCAGGGCCAGCAGCGCGACCACGATGGGCAGGCCCGCCGCGAAGCCGAGGGCGAGGAAGGCGACGCTCAGCGCCGCTCCGAACCGCTGCCCGCGCGGGTCGATGAGGCGACCCTCATCGGCGGGCGTGTCCTGACGGACGAGACCGGGTCGGCCGTGAGCAGTGTCATCGATCCTGTCGGTCATGCGTCGTTTCCTCCGGGGGCGAGGGTCGGGCGATGGTCGGTTGGGGTGCTTGGCGACCGAGCCTAGCCCAGCTCTGAGGGTGTGTCCAATCGAAACGTGCGACCCTTGTGATCATTCATGGCGTTCACCAACCGACCCAAAGCCCGCGGGGCAAGAGCAGGAGCAGGAGCAGGAGATGGACGTTCCACGCCTGGAGGCCTTCCTTGAGGTCGCGCGTCTCGGCTCCATGCGCGCCGCCTCGCGATCCCTGCACGTGGGCCAGCCTGCTCTCTCTGCGCGAATCTCGAGGCTGGAGGCGGAGCTCGGCGCGCGCGTCTTCGAGCGCAGCAAGCGCGGCGTGCGTCTGACGTCGGCCGGCCAGGCGTTGTTGCCGCACGCCGAGCGAGTCCTGGAGTCGGTCGCGGCCGGGCGCACCGCGGTCGGTCAGGTCGAGCAGGGCGACGAGGGTGAGCTGATCATCGCGGCGGCCTCGGCCATCAACGCCTCGCTCGTGCCGGAGCTCGTGGCGCGCTTCCGCCGCTTCCACCCGGGCGTGCACCTCTTCGTGCACACGGGCTCAGCTGATCGCGTCGCCGACCTGGTCGCGTTCGGCACGGCGCAGCTGGGGCTGGTGCGCGACGAGAGCGACCCACATGACCCTCGCCTGCGGGCCACGCCGCTCTACGCGGAACAGCTGCTGCTGACGGCGCGCCCCGATCACCCCTTCGTCGGGCAGAGTCCCATCCGGCTGGCGCGCCTGGCTGACGCGACGCTCATCCTCTTCGACCGCGCTTCGGACGACTACGAGCTCGTTCGCGCCCTGCTACGCGAGGCGGGCGTGACGCCCTACGGGGTCATCGAGGTCGACAGCGTGGACACGGCCCGTCGTTTGGTCGCCCGAGGGCTGGGCATCGCCTGGCTGCCCTCGACGGCTGCCGTGCCGGAGGTCGAGGCCGGGCACCTCACGTCGGTGAGGCTGGTGGATGCACCTGCCCTGGAGCGTCGAGTCGTGGCCCTTGAGCGTGCCGAGGCGACCTCCTGGATCCCGGTGCGGACGATGCGGCAGCTGCTCGCGGACGTGCCCTCCTTCCTGCCTGGCGCGACGGCCCTGACGATCGAGGCGATGGCCGGCTCCTGACCACGTTCCTGCCATTCGCGGCAGACTGGATGCTGAGATGCCGTCCCCCAACCGTCCCCCTTCGCTCGTGGCGCGGCATGTCGCACCGCTCGCGACGACGTGCTTCACGCTGTGCCTGGCACTCGGGCCGGCGGTCGTGTGGGCGGCCTCCGAGGGCCATCCGGCCCCCGAACCAGGAACCGGCAATCGGATCGAGGCGCAGCCTGGCGCGCTGCTCCAGGCCCTGGCCTACGCCCCGCGCGATGCCGTGTCCGTCGAGTTCACCGACTGGGCCGGTCTGAAGCTGGCCTCTGGCGGCGAGGATGTGAGCAGCGACAGCCCTCTGGACGAGCGCGAGGCGCTCCTGCTCGCCATCGGGCGCTCCGAGGCTGTCCTCGCTCCGCTTGGCCTCGACCTGCTCGACTCGTGGCCCGCGGCCTGGGGCTGGGACACCACGGACCTCGCCTGGCAACTCGACGCCGTCACCGCGAGCGGGGCACCGACGGTGCTGCGGTTCCACGACACATGGGATCCTGCGCCATTCCTGGTGCAGCTCGAGCGCCACGGCTTCATCCGGGAGGAGGGACCCGGGATCATCAGCTTCGCGCCCGGGCCGGAGGCCTGGTACGACCCGGGTGAGGCGCTCGGGCGTGCGTTCGGCCTCGGGCCGCAAGAGACACCCGGCGAGACGTCGTCGGAGCAGTTCGTCGCTCCATCCGTCGGCCTGACCTTCGTTGGCGATGGGCGCACCGTCGTCGTCGAGCGCGAGGGCACCGGTCGGGCGCTGGCCAGACATGCTCTGCGGCGTGACCCGGCGGCCATCGCTGCGAGCCCCTTCGGGCGCGTGGCGACCGCGCTGGGTGAGCCGTTGGCGGCACTCATCATCGACGGCGAGGTCGGCTGCTCCGGCACGGGTGAGGAGAACGCGCGACTGCTGCACGCTGACGCCCAGTTGGCGCAGGCGGTCGGTGAGCTTCACCCGTACGCAGCGCTCGGTGCCGGCTACTGGCGCCCTGGAGACGAAGACGAGGCGGCTGGCCGCTACATCTTCGACTACGCGCGGCGCGAACATGCCGAGAGCGACCTCGCGGGTCGCGTGGCACTCATCGACCAGGGCCTCTCGGCCGACGGCCGGCGACCCTACCCGGACGCATCCTTCACCCTCGCGGGAGCCGAGTCGGTCGGGCACGACCTCGTGCTCGACGTGCGACCGGTCGATGATCGGCCGGCCGGGCTCTTCGACGAGCTGATGGGGCGCCCCTACGGGCAGTCGGGCGTGCTCGCCATCTGCGGGCCGCTGCCTGCGGGCGAGCGCCGGGCCACGGACAGGCCCATGACGCAGCAGGCCACGGCGGACCTACCCCTGTTCGCGGGACCAGCGACGCTGGCCCTATCGGGTGGACGTGGCCTGTATGCCTGGGACGAGGTCCACTTCGGGGCCGACCAGGTGCTCGTCACGACGACGACCCCTGCCAGGCAGGAGCCGTGTGCCGCCTACCTGGTGCTGGAGGACCGCTCGGACGTGGGAGGTACGCTGGCGAGCGCCAACCTGGCGGCCGTCCCTGGCGAGGAGGCCCGGCATGCTTCCACCATCCTCGTCGACTACGCGACGGCGGCGCTCCGCGTGACCTCCACGTGCACAGACTGGTCGGTGACGTTCGAGCCCCTCGAGGACCCGAACCTGGCCTATCGCGTGGCGGACCGCTTCTACCCGGTCGTCGGGCGCACGATCCGCGATCTGGCCGGACAGGCGAACCAGGCCACGGACGGCTGGACCGCCTACGCCGGATGGGATACCGACTGGCAGTTCTGGTGGCAGGAGTCGGGAGCGTCGTGCGATGTGACGCACGGCGAGGTCGAGCTCCGGGCGCGCATCACCTATCCGGCCTGGCGCCCGCCCGAGGGCGCGACGCCCACGGTCGTCGCGCGCTGGGATCGCTTCATCGAGGACCTCACGACTCATGAGCTGGGTCACATCACGATCGCATTGCAGGGTGCGGATGCCATCGACGAGCTCCTCGATGCCGGACTGTCCGCGCCCACCTGTGAGCAGGTCGAGCGGGAAGCCAATCGGGAGGCCTCGCGGCTGCATGAGCGCTTCGAGCGGCTCAACGCCCGGTACGATGAGGCCACCGATCACGGCCTGGCACAGGGGACGGGGTTGCCGTAGTGGACGAGTCGATCGGGATCCCGGTCGTGGAGCCTTAGGGCAGGCGGGTGGTCGATCCCGAGCGCATCCTGGCGGGGCTCAACGACGCGCAGCGTGAGGCTGTGACCACGGTTTCCGGGCCACTCGCCATCGTGGCCGGGGCGGGCAGCGGCAAGACGCGGGTGGTCAGTCACCGGGCGGCCTACGCGGTTGCCACGGGCGTGGTCCCGGAGCGCCAGATCCTGCTCGTCACGTTCACCGAGAAGGCCGCCTCGGAGATGGCCGAGCGAGTCCGCGGCCTCGGCCTGGCGCGCGTCACGGCACGCACGTTCCACTCGGCTGCTCTGGCGCAGCTGCGCCACTTCTGGCCCACGCGACACGAGGGCGCCCCGCTGCCTGAGGTCATGGCGGACAAGTGGCGCATCGTCTCGCCGCTGGCCCGGGCCCTGCCGGGCGGATACCGCTTCACGCCCAGCAAGGACCTCATGGACGAGATCGAGTGGGCCAAGAGCCGCCGCTTGACGCCCCCGACGTACGAGCCGGGCTCAGGCGATCGGCAGCCGCCCATCCCGATGAACCTCTTCGTGCGCCTCTTCCGCGACTACGAGCGCGGCAAGGGCCGGCGTGGGCTCATCGACTTCGATGACATCCTGGGGCTCACGGTCGATCTCCTGGAAGCGGATGGGCAGGCCGCGCAGACGGTGCGCTCGCGCTACTCGTGGTTCACGGTCGACGAGTACCAGGACACCACGCCGCTCCAGGCTCGGCTGCTCGAGCTGTGGCTGGGTGATCGCCGGGACCTCTGCGTCGTGGGTGACGAGGACCAGACCATCTACACATTCGCGGGTGCGACCCCTGAGCACCTGCGGGGATTCACCGCACGCCATCCGGGGGCGAGGGTCATCGATCTGCTGGAGAACTACCGGTCGAGCCCACAGGTGCTTAGCTTGGCTAATCGACTGCTGGCCTCAGCCGGCGTCGCCAAGCGGCTCGTGGCCACCGTTCCGGATGGTCCCGACCCGACCATCCGTACCGCGACCGACGGTGAGGCGGAGGTCGCCTTCATCGTCGAGCGTGCGCTCGAGCTGCTCGCCCACGGGGTCCCGGCTCGCGAGATCGCGGTCCTCGTCCGGCTCAACGCGCAGGTGGAGTCGTTCGAAGCTGCGTTCACGCGAGCGGGCATCCCGTACCGGGTCCGGGGTCAGCGGTTCTTCGAGCGCCGTGAGGTGCGCACGGCGGTCCGTGCGCTGGAGCGTCTGCCGGAGGAGCTGGTGGGCGAGAGCCTGGTCGCCGCGGCACGCGAGGCCTGGCGCGATCAACTCGGGTTCGATCCCGACGAGGAGCCGGAGGGGCGCGAGGCCAGGGAGCGGCACGCCGCGCTCTCGACGCTCCTGGCGATCGTGACCGAGCTGGCCGGTCCGGTGGCCGGCGGCTCACCAGGTGGCGAGGGCCGCGATGCCGTCCTCGCTGAGCTGGCGGGGCGGGCTGAGGGTGAGGCGCAGGGCGATGCCGACGGCGTTGAGCTGCTGACACTGCATCGGGCCAAGGGCCTGGAGTGGGACGCCGTCTTCATCCCCTCGCTGGAGGAGGGGCTGCTGCCGGTGAGCCAGGCGGGTGATGATGAGGACGCCCTCGCGGAGGAGCGCCGCTTGCTCTACGTGGGCATCACGAGGGCGCGTCGCCACCTGGCGCTCTCGTGGGCCCGGCAGCGGCTCTCTGCTACGGGGAGACCGCAGACCCGCACGATGTCCCGGTTCCTGCGTCCCCTGGGTGGGGCCGCACAGCGGTCGAGCGTGGCCCTGCCGCCACGCCCAGCAAAGGTCTCGACGGAGCACGGATCGGCGCGGGACCGGCTCGCTGTTGACGATGCGCTGCTCTTCGACGCCCTTCGCGCATGGCGCCTGGAGCGCGCCCGGTCGGACAAGGTCTCGCCCTTCATCGTGGCCTATGACAGCGTCCTTGCGGAGATCGCCGAGCGGCGGCCGCAGTCGGATGATGAGTTGCTCGCCATCCGCGGCATGGGCCCAGCCAAGGTCGCGAAGTTCGGTGTCGAGATGCTTTCAGTCGTCCGCGGAGACTCGTGACCGGCGATGCCGCGGCGCTGTGCTCTTGACGACGTGTGCCGCATCGGTATGCTCATACGTATGCGAACGACTCTCGTGCTGGACGACAACCTGCTCAGGCAGGCCAGGCAGCGGGCCGCTGAGCGCGATCTCACCGTGAGCGATGTGGTCAACGACGCCCTGCGCCAGGCGCTGAGCCGCCCGGAGGCCGTTGCCCCGCCCTTCTCCATGGTCACGTATGGAGGTGGCGGATCCCTCGTCGATCACGAACCCTCCGACTTCAAGAACCTGCTCGACGAAGAAGACCGGAAGCGATCGGGCTGATCCGTGCTGATGCCGGACGTCAACGTCCTGGTGTATGCCCACCGAGCTGACGAGGGATTGCACGAGCCCTATGCGGCCTGGCTCAAGGGTCTTGTCGACGGCGCAGAGCCATTCAGCCTAAGTGTGCTGGTGGCGGTCGGCTTCGTGCGCATCGTCACGAACCGCAGGGTCTACGTGAGCCCCACGCCTCTGCCCGTGGCATGGGCGGCCATCGAGCAACTGACGAGCCACCCGCGCTGTCATGTCGCACTCCCTGGAGCTTCGCACCTGGATGCCGTCGCTCGCCTGTGCCGTGCCTCAGGTGCGAGCGGCGGCCTCGTCTCCGACGCCCAGCATGCGGCCCTCGCCATCGCCAAGGGATGCACCTGGGTCACCAGGGACGCCGACTTCGCCCGTTTCGAGCCACACGGTCTCCGCTGGCAGCATCTTGCACTGGGATGAACGACCGTCGCTGGTGGGTGCCGGGGCTGGGGGCGTGCCCTGCCCTGGCCAGTCGACTATGGGCATATCCCATTCACGCGGGGGCATGACAGCCCTTGCCGACGGCGATGAGAAGCTTGGCGTGGGCCCGGTGCGGGTGCCGGCCCTGATCTGCGAGGCTGGCTGTCCTTGACGGCGCCCGCGATACTGCCCGCATCCCCAGCACGCAGCAGCGAGGCCCGCCGATGTCCATCCCAAGCGCCGTTCGATCGCTCATCGAGAGCCGGCCCCTCGCGCACATGGTGACCCTCGGCCGCGATGGCGCTCCGCAGGTCTCGCTCGCGTGGGTCGGCCTCGACGGCGACGAGGTCGTCATCGGGACGCTCTTCGACCAGGCCAAGCTGCGCAACCTCCGTCGCGATCCGCGCGTCGCCATCTCGATGGTCAACGGGGAGCGTACGAGCTACGGACTCGACGAGTACGTCGTGCTGCACGGGCTAGCGCGCCTGACCGAGGGTGGCGCCGCGGAGCTGCTGCAGCGACTCGCCCACGTCTACCTGGGGCCGGACGTCCGCTTTCCGGCCATGCCCGACCCGCCCTCCGGTTGGGTCATCCACGTCGCGGTCGAGCGGATCGTCGGCGTGGGGTCATGGACTTCCGGCGAGGAGGCGGGCCTCAGTTAGAAGGGCGCTCGTGAGTGCCGTCTAGCCATCTGCGGGCGCGACGCCCTCGGCCTCGGCCTCCATCTTCGTGAGGCGCGTGTAGTAGTCGGGGAACTCCTTGAGGTGGGCCCAGGCGATCTTGCCCGTGACGACCGGGTCGCTCCCGGTCACGTCGGTCTCGGGGTCGCGCGATCCGTGCTCGAGCTCGACGTTCATGCCCTCCCGGAACTCCTCAGCATCGAACGGGCTCGTCTCCCAGGCGATGCCGATGCGGGTCCCGATGGCTCGAGCTTCGTCGATGCTGAACCCCTCACTGCCAGCCATGCGCTCACCTCGTTTCGGCGGCATCGGTCGCGGCCAGGATGCCGCACCTGGCAGCCAGCATACGCCGGTGTCCTCGGGTGGCACGTGTCAAGTCGAGCGGACACGAACAGGATCCCACCAGCGCGGCCAGACCAGCCAAGGTATTGACAGTCGCACGTTGTACTGTCATGATAACGGTCATGCCGAACGAACAGGAGTACACGATCGGGGAGCTGGCGACGCTAGCCGGGGTCACGCCCAGAACGATCCGCTACTACGTCTCCATCGGCCTGCTGCCCTCACCGGGGCAGGCGGGTCCGGGGACGCGCTACGGGGAGGGCCACCTGGCTCGCTTGCGCCTGATCCGTCGGCTGCAGCGGGAGCATCTCCCGCTCGGTGAGATCGCGGTCCGCTTGGAGGGACTCGATGACGTGGCGGTGGAAACCGCTCTGACGATGGAGGATCTGGGGCCCCCGTCCGGCGAGTTATCGGAGCCCGCAGCCGACATGGCTGCGGGCGCATGGCGCCATTCGGTGCTCGGTCCGGCCCCCGGGTCGGCCCTCGACTACATCAACCGATTGAAGGAAGAGCAAGCCAAACCGCCGATGCCGGCCCGAGAGCTGGCTGCACCGGCGCCGGCCCTCCGGACGGCCAAGGCCGTGATGGCCAAAGCCATCGCCATGGGCCCGCCGGAGCCTGAGGAGTCGGTGGGCGCCCAGCGCTCGCAGTGGGAGCGGGTGACGCTCAGCCAGAACGTCGAGCTGCACATCCGTCGGCCCCTGGGCCGGCTTGAACAGAAGCAGATCGAGCGCCTTGTCCGCCTCGGTCGCGAGCTCCTCGAAGGGAGGGACACCAAGTGACCCAGATGACCACACCACTCACCGTCAGCCAGGACCGCCGGCTCATCCGCCCGCGCTGGCACAGCAAGCGCTTCGTCGTCGTGACCGTTACGGCGCCCGAGGCCCATCGCAGCGGCAACCGCGCGCCGGTGAACCTGGCCTTCGTGCTCGACCGCTCGGGTTCCATGAACGGTCAGAAGATCCGCCTCGCGGCGCAGGCCATCGAGGAGGCCATCGGGCAGCTCAAGCCCAGCGACCGCTTCGCCGTCGTTACCTACGACGACGAGGTGGAGACGTTCGTGCCGGGCACGCTGGCCACGCCGGTGGCCAAGACCTCGGCCATCGAACGACTGCGCCACGTCGAGGCCCGGAACATGACCAACCTCTCGGGCGGCTGGCTGGCCGGCTGCGAGCAGGTCGCCAGCGCGATCCTGGAGGGGGGCGTCAACCGCTGCCTGCTGCTCACGGACGGCCTGGCCAACCAGGGCATCACGGACCGCGATCAGCTGGCACACCACGCCGGTGAGCTGCGCGCCAGGGGCGTGTCCACCTCGACGTTCGGGGTCGGCGAGGACTTCGACGAGGTGCTGTTGCAGTCGATGGCCACGGCCGGCGGTGGCCACTTCTACCTCATCGAGTCAGCCGCCCAGATCCGCGACCACATCGGCAGCGAGGTGGGCGAGACGCTGGAGGTCGTGGCCCGCAGCGTCACGCTGGAGGTCACCCTGCCGGAGAGCGTGCGGCGGGAGTCGCTGGCCGCCTTCCCGGCTCGGGGCGGTGCCGGTCGCATGGCTATCGACGTTGGCGACCTGGTCTCCGGCCAGCAGCTTGAGGTGCCACTGCGCCTCTCGTTCGGCTTCGGCG
>JBFYUV010000150.1:0-14991 GCA_041299865.1 Chloroflexota bacterium | reverse complement strand
GAACGGCGCCGGCAAGTCGACGCTCATGAACATCCTGGCCGGCCTCTACCAAGCCGATGCCGGGACCGTCAGCGTGCGCGGTCAGGTCGTGGCCTTCGGCTCGCCCCGCGACGCCATCGAGGCCGGGCTGGGCATGATCCACCAGCACTTCACGCTGGTGCCCTCCCTGACGGTGACCGAGAACATCCTGCTGGGCCTGCGCGAGCCCCGCTTCCGACTGGACCTGGCCCGCATCGATGGCAAGGTCGGCGACCTGGCCGGGCAGACCGGCCTGGCGGTCGACCCTCGCGCCAAGATCTGGCAGCTCTCGGTCGGCGAGCAGCAACGCGTGGAGATCCTCAAGATGCTCTATCGCGGTGCCACGATCCTGATCATGGACGAGCCCACGGCCGTCCTGGCACCCCAGGAGATCGACGAGCTGTTCGGCACGCTGCGCGGCATGACGGCCCGCGGCGACTCGATCGTCTTCATCAGCCACAAGCTCGACGAGGTCCTGCGCATCGCCGACCGCATCACCGTCATGCGTCGCGGCAAGGTCACCGCTGCTGGCGTGCCGGCGGCCGGCATGACCAAGCGCGAGCTGGCCCAGCTGATGGTCGGTCGCGAGCTCCTGGAGGTCGTCGAGAAGGTCGCGCACGAGCCCGGCCCGGTCGTGCTGGAGCTCTCCGGCGTCAGCGCCACCAGCGACCGCGGCCTGCCCGCCCTGGACCACGTCGCCCTGCAGGTCCACTCCGGCGAGATCGTCGGTCTCGCCGGCGTGGCCGGCAACGGCCAGTCGGAGCTGGCCGAGGTCATCACCGGACTGCGACCGTGCACCGGTTCCATCACCGTCAACGGCCGAGACCTGGCCAACCGCCCCGTCGTGGAGGCCATCGACGCGGGCGTCGCGCACGTCCCCGAAGACCGCACCGGGACCGGCAGCGCTCCCAACCTGTCGCTGACAGACAACCTCATCATGAAGTCGTATCGCACTGCGCCCGTGGGCCACGGCTGGACGATCGACAGCGTCTTCGCGCGGCGGCGCGCCGAGGAGCTCAAGGATGCCTACCAGGTGGCGGCCCCCTCGGTCGACACGGAGGCGCGGCTCCTCTCAGGCGGCAACCTGCAGCGCCTCATCCTGGCGCGGGAGATCAGCTCGGAGCCGGGCCTCATGGTGGCCGTGCAGCCCACGCGAGGCCTCGACGTGGGCGCCATCGAGACCGTCCACCGGCTGCTGCTCGAGCAGCGTGACCACGGGACGGCCATCCTGCTCATCAGCGAGGACCTTGATGAGATCCTCATGCTGGCGGACCGCGTGGTGGTCATCTACGAGGGTCACATCAGCGAGCCGATCCCTGCCGACCAGGCCGACATCTCCGAGCTGGGCCTTCTCATGACGGGCTCGGTCGAGGCGCCCAGGCCATGAGCGTCGTGCCTTCGTCACGCCGGCACCTGGTGCCCTTCGCCATCCACGCCGAGCGACGTCTCGCGACACCCCGGGGCCTCGGCATCGTCACGACCATCGCGGCTGTCATCGTCGCATTGCTCATCTCGGCCGTGCTCATCTGGCTCATCGGCGGTGACCCCGTCAGCGCCTACCTCCACATCGTGCGGGCCTCGCTCGGCAGCGTGGGCGTCCTCTCGGACACGCTGGTCAAGGCCACGCCCCTCATCTTCACCGGGCTGGCGTGCTCGGTCGCGTTCCGCATGCGGCTCTGGAACATCGGCGCCGAGGGCCAGCTGATGATGGGTGCCTGGGGCGCCTCAGCGGTCGTGCTCGTGGGCTGGCTGCCCGAGGGAACCTCGGCCCTCGTCTACATCCCGCTCATGATGGTCGCCGGGATGGCCGCCGGAGGGCTGTGGGCCGGCATCGCCGGCTGGCTCAAGGCCCGCCTCAACGTCAACGAGATCATCACGACGCTGATGCTGGTCTACATCGCCGTCAAGTGGGTGCAGTTCTGGGTCTTCGGTCCCTGGAGCGAGGGCGGCTTCCAGATGTCCGAGCGGTTCCCGCGCGAGGCCTGGCTGCCGCGCCTGACCGACTACAGCGAGGCCATCCCCGACCTCGGCGGCCTGACCGTGCACCTGGGCTTCGTCTTCGCCGTCATCGCGGCGCTCCTGGTGTGGTATCTCCTGAGCCGCACCCGCAAGGGCTACGAGATCAGGCTCATCGGCGACAACCCTCGCGCCGCCCGCTACGCGGGCATCAACATCGGCCGCACCATCATCCTGGTGATGCTCATCTCTGGCGCCCTGGCAGGTATGGCCGGGGCGACCGAGATCAGTGGGGCCGTGCACCGCCTGCAGGACAACTTCTCGCCCGGCTACGGCTTCACCGGCATCATCGTGGCCTTCCTGGCGCGCTTCAACCCCATCGGCGTGGTCGTGGCGGCCATCGCCTTCGGCGCGCTCATCCTGGCCGGCCGTGAGATCCAGCCGGCCGGCATCCCGGCCATGATCCAGGGCATCATCCTCTTCTGCGTCATCGCCAGCGACGTCTTCCTGCGCTACCGGGTGCGGGTGGTGCGACGGTGAACCTCGAACTGGCCCTGGCTGCCGGTATCGCCAGCGGCACGGTGCTGCTCTTCGCGGCCATCGGCGAGCTCTTCGCGGAGCGCGCCGGGATCATCAACCTGGGCGTGCAGGGCATGATGTTCGTGGGCGCCCTGGTCGGCTTCAAGGTCGGCTCGGAGGTCGACCCCTGGCTGGGCGTGGCCATGGCCATGGTCGCAGGAGCGCTGCTCTCGCTCCTGCACGGCATCGTCTGCATCCACCTGCAGGCGAACCAGATCGTCTCCGGGCTGGCGCTCACGTTCCTGGGTACCGGCGTCGCCCTGGTGCTCGGTGAGGGCCTGTCCTCCGGAAGCCCCGCCCTGCTGCCGGTGGTCAGCCTGCCCCTGCTGTCCGACATCCCCTTCATCGGAGGCGTCTTCTTCTCGCAGCAGTCGATCCTTGTGTACCTGGGCTACCTGCTCGTGCCCCTGACGTCGCTGTGGATCTTCAAGACGCGGCCGGGGCTGCACCTGCGGGCCGTCGGCGAGCAGCCCAGCGCCGCGGATGCCCTCGGCGTCAACGTCTACCGCCAGCGCTACGCCTACACGATGCTGGGCGGTGCCTTGGCCGGGCTGGCCGGCGCCACCATCACGATGGCACTCGTGCCCGGCTGGCACGCCGACAAGACGGTCATCGCCCAGGGCTGGATCGCCGTGGCGCTGGTCATCTTCGGCCAGTGGAAGCCTGGCAGAACGATGTTCGGCGCCTACATGATGGCCTTCATCTTCCGGCTGACCATCGACCTGCAGGGCAAGGACGCCCTCCTGGGTCTTCCCAACATCTTCTTCGAGTATCAGCCCTCGACGTTCTTCCTGGGCATGCTGCCGTACGTGATGGTCATCCTCGTGCTGGTCTTCGCCGCGAGCGAGGCCAATCGCAAGCGCATCGGCGCCCCGGCCGCGCTCGGGCTGCCCTATCAGCGGGGTGAACGCGGCCACTAGCCACCAGCGGCGGGGATGCAGGCGCGACCGACGACGGCCCCTACCTCGGGCGAGTGGCCATGCCCGCGACCTCGCCGTGGATCTGACGCAGCAGCGGCGCGAGGTCGCTGAACTGCTCCAGCGTGAGTGATTGCTCGCCGTCGGAGAGCGCGTCATCGGGGTCGGGATGGACCTCCACCATGACGCCGTCAGCTCCGCCGGCCACGGCCGCCAGCGCCATGGGCGGCACCAGCCAGCGCTTGCCGGTGGCGTGCGAGGGATCGACGATGACGGGCAGGTGCGTGAGACGGTGCAGGAGCGGCACGGCGGCCAGGTCCAGCGTGTTGCGCGTGTACGTCTCGAAGGTGCGGATGCCGCGCTCGCAAAGGATGACGTTGGGATTGCCGGACGAGACGATGTACTCGGCAGCCATGAGCCACTCCTCGATCGTCGCCGAGAGGCCCCGTTTGAGCATGACCGGCCGCTCGGTGCGGCCGACGGCCATCAACAGCGAGTAGTTCTGCATGTTCCGGGCGCCCACCTGCAGGATGTCGGCATGCAGAGCCACGATCTCCACCTGTGACGGCTCCATGACCTCCGTGACGATGGGCAGGCCGGTGCGTTCACGTGCCTCCACGAGGAAGCGCACCCCGTCCATGCCCAGGCCCTGGAAGGAGTAGGGGCTCGTGCGTGGCTTGAAGGCCCCGCCCCGCAGGATGGTGGCACCGGCGGCGGCGACGGCGTCCGCCGTGCGCAGCAACTGGTCGCGACTCTCCACCGAGCAGGGGCCGGCCATCAGCGTCAGCGACCCACCACCGATGGTCGTGCCTGCCACGCTGATGACGGTATCGGCGGGGTGGAAATCGCGAGAGGTCAGCTTGAAGGGCTTGCTGATGGGCGTGACCGAGTCCACCCCCGGCAGCACCGCGAGGTGGCTCATGACCTGTTCCTTGCGCAGGCCCACGTCGCCGACCACGCCGATGACGACGCGCTGCTCGCCGCGGCTCTCGTGCGGCGTGAGGCCGTCCGCTTCGATGTGGCGGACCACCTCCTGGACCTGCTCCTCGGTCGCACCGACCGACATCACGACCAGCATGGGGCCAGACCTCCTCCTCTGCCTGCCGCCTGTCCGGCTCCCAGACTAGCCGGTCTGGGCCGGGACCCGGTGGAAGAGCGCGGGGTCCGGCTCTCCCGGCAGCACGCGGATGAGCGACGCCGGGCGCAGTCCGAGCGTGGCGCGACCGAACGGGCCCTCCAGGGTCAGCGAATCGGTCGATCCCGACCGTGCCAGCACGGTCACCTGGCTGCCGGGGCGCAGGCCGCGAGCCTCCAGGTAGGAGAGCAGCCCGGTGTCCTCCTCAGCCGCCTCCGTGATGCGGTAGACGGTCACCCGAGTGCCGGAGTCGACCTCGCTGAGAGGTTCGCCGCGAGGGCGCCGGCGGGCCGTGGCCTCGTCGATGGGATTGCCGTGAGGGCACGTCTCAGGATGACCCAGCAACTCGTCGAGGGCCGCCTCGACGCGGGGCGAGATGCAGGCTTGCAGACGTGCTGCCTCGGCATCCGAGTCGGCCCAGCCGATGCCCAGCATCGTCGTGAGCAGCCACTCCGCCAGGGCATGGCGCCGGTAGATGCCGTCGGCGACGCGGCTGCCCTCCCCCGTCAGCTCGACATGGCGTGTCTCGCTGACGATGACCAGGCCTTCGCTGACGAGGCGACGCAGCATCTCGCTCGTGGCCTGTGGTGAGACGCCCATGCGCCGGGCAAGCTCCGCGCCGCTCAGGGTCTCCTCGCCGCGCGACTGCCGGATGGCCATCAGGTAACCCTGCTCTGAGGCGGAGATGGGATTCGCCGTCCGGGTCATGGCCATGCGCCTATGAGGATACGGAACGTCAGCCATCAGCGGGGCTCCGGCATGCGCCAGACGCGCTCGACCCGGCAGCTCGCCTCCGCGCCGATGGCGAAGCGCGGCTGTCCCGGTTCGCGGAGGAGCACCTCGCCTCCGGGGATGGACAGCCGGTAGTCGGTATGGGTACCCCGGTAACGGACCTCCGTGACGGCGACAGGCAGGGGACCATCGAAGCGCAGCCAGTCGGGGCGCACGAGGAAGCGACCGGCAGCGTGGGTGGCGGAGTCCGACCCCTCGCCGCGCAGGCCGGATCTGCCGAGCGCGACCACCTCAGCCCCGATGAATGATGCGGGGCCAGTCAGGGCCGCGGCCCAGTCGTCGACGGGTCGAGCGTAGACCTCCGTGGGTTCGCCCACCTGTACGATCCGACCACTTCGCAGCAGGGCTACGCGGTCCGCCACGGCGAGCGCTTCCTCGACGTCGTGCGTGGCATGCACCGCGGCCGCGCCATCGGCATGGAGGCGGGTCACCATCTCCGACTGCAGCTCGCCCTTGAGCGCCCCGTCGAGGTGGGCGGTGGGCTCGTCGAGCAGGTAAACGGCGGGTCTGCGCGCCAGGGCGCGTGCCAGCCCGACGCGCTGCTGCTCACCCCCTGAGAGCTGCGCCGGTCGCCGGCCGGCCAGGTCGCCGATGCGCAGCTGCTCGAGCAGCTCCGCGGCCCTGCGCCTGGCCTCCGCGGTCGCGACCCCCGCTCGGCGCATCGGGTAGGCCACCGTCTCCAACGCATCCAGGTGCGGCCAGAGCCCATAGTGCTGGAAGACCATGGCCACCGGGCGCTTCTCCGGCGGCACGGTCCTGTCGCCCGAAGCGACGAGCTGACCTGCCAGCTCGATGCGTCCTTCCGTCAGGCCCAGGAACCCTGCCAGCGCGTACAGGAGCGTCGTCTTGCCCGAACCGGACGGGCCCAGCAGGACGAGCGTCTCGCCGGGCTGAACGAGGAGGTCCACCCCGCTCACAGCACGCGTCACGCCGTAGTCGACGACGACACCGGTGGCGGATACGGCAGGGGGCGTGGTCGAGGCCGTCATCGCCGCCAGCCTACCCGTTCCAGTGAGCCGCCCCGATGCAGCAGCGGCAGGCTGGCAAGCGCCACGATGACCGTCAGGACGATGGCCAGGGCGGCCGTCGGACCGCTCTCGCCGAGTTGCTGCAGGTTCAGCACCACGACCGCCAGCGTCGACGTGCCCGGCCCGTAGAGGAGGCTGGACATCGTGACCTCGTGCAGGCCGAAGACGAAGACGATGAGGCCGCCCACCACGATGAGGGGCCGCAGGACTGGCAGCACGATCGTCCGCGTCGTCGTGAGCCCGTCAGCGCCGGAGACACGGGCGGCGCGGTAGAGGTCGGCGGCCATGTTGTCGAGGCCGCTCGCGATGGGCCGATACCCGAGTGCCCAGAACTTGGCCAGATAGGCCACGAGGATGATGAGCAGCGTGTCCCGCAGGGCGGCGCCATAGGCCAGCAGGACAGCGACCGCGAGGGTGGACCCGGGCAGCGCGAAGGTGAGCCCGAGGAAGCCGCCGATGGGCCCGGCACCCGGTCCGCGGCGCGAGGCGACCGCCAGCGCACCGAGGGTGACGACGCCGACTGCCGCCGCGCCAGCCAGCAGGGCGCTGTTGAGCAGAGCGTCGAGGGTCCGGGGACCGAGGACCTCGCGGAAGTGCTCCAGGGTCCAGTTGGCAGGGACCGGGTCGAGGCCCGGCGCGCGCGTCAGGGCCGACAGGAGCAGGGCCACGAGGGGCACGATGATGACGAGGATCACGAGCAGCCACGCCACGATGCCCAGACCCAGCGCGCGAGGCTGCCAGCGAGCACCGCCGGCCTCCACGGGCTGACCCGGTGGCGTTGTGCCGAGGTGCCCGAACGGGCCACCAAAGGCACCCGAACGCTCCGTTCGGTGGCGCTCGAGGAGGACATCCGCGAGGCCGATGACGAGAGCGGCGCCCACCGCCAGC
Source organism: Chloroflexota bacterium (assembly GCA_041299865.1). GTDB lineage: Bacteria > Chloroflexota > Limnocylindria > Limnocylindrales > CSP1-4 > JAFMJV01. The sequence goes on along the minus strand of JBFYUV010000150.1, from coordinate 7,678 downwards.
ACGAGGGCCAGGCCGACGGCACGGACGAACGAGTCGGGATCTGACGAGAAGGCCAGGTCGCGGTAGATGCGCGTGGTCATGGTCGTGAACCCGGCCGGCACGCCGAGCACTGCCGGCACGCCGAAAGAGGTCACGCTCAGGACGAAGGCGATGGCGGCCGCTCCCGCGAGGACGGGTCTCAGCAACGGCAGCGTCACGCTGCGGAAGGCCATCGCAGCGTCGGCGCCGGACGCCCTCGCGGCACGCTCCAGGTCGGGCTCCGCGCGGGTCGCCAGGCCAGCTGCGACCACGAGGTAGGCGATGGGCGCCGCCTCGACGCCGAGCACGATGATGATGCCCAGAGGTCCGATGAGCGCCGGTGCAGCCACGCCCAGCAGGTCGTCCAGGACCCCGCCCGGGCCGTAGGCGTTGAGCCAGCCGACGGCCGCCACGTAGCCCGGTACGATGAAGGCCACCAGCATGGCCAGCCGCAGGCCGCGCCGGCCGGGCACCTCGGTACGCTCCGTGAGGATGGCCAGCGTGGCGCCGATGGCCACGGCGAGGATGGTCGCGCCCAGGCTCGTCCACAGGGAGGCCGCGATGGCCGGCGCCGCCGAGGCAACCGCTACCACGAGCGCAGCGGGCCCGTCCTCCAGGGCGGTCTGCAGGAGTGCCAGCAAGGGCACCGCGACGAGGAGCGCCCCCGCCGCCAGGAGCGCGAGCAGCGGCAGGATCACCGTCGCCGCTGGCCGGCGCAGCACCGCTCGCAGCCCGCCGCGTTGGGCGGCGAGCCGGCGGGCGGACCGGGTCGATGGGCTGTCAGTCACCGAAGATGGCGCGGTACGCCTCCAGCAACTCCTCCTGGGTCCCGAAGAGCGCCGGCCAGTCAGGCGCGACCGCCGGGCCCTGCGCGGGCCACTCCACGTCCGGGCGGACCGGCTGCCAGCCGCTGGCAGCGATGGCCTCCTGCCCATTGGGCGAGACGAGGAACTCGACGAATGCCTGGGCGGCGACGTCGTCGTCGCTGCTGCTCACCACCGCGGCCGGGCTGTACACAGCGATGGCACCCGACTCGGGCCAGATGAGCTCGATGGGCGAGCCGTCCGCGATCGCGTCAGCCACGATCTTGTCCAGCGAGATGCCGGCCTTGTAGAGGCCCTCGGCCACGCCCGTCATGACGTCCACCGGTGAGGCCACCTGGACGGCACCGTTGTCCTTGAGCTGCTGGTAGAAGTCGAGGCCCAGCCCATCCTGGCCGGCGAAGTAGCCCAGGGCGGCGAATGCGGATCCCGCGAAGCCCGGGTCCGGTAGGGCCACGGCGCCCGCGTAGGCCGGGTCCGCCAGGTCCGACCACGAGGCCGGCATGGGCTCCAGGCCCTGTCCGGCAACCATGACCAGGTTGAGCAGACGCGTGCCCACGGACGTCTCCGTGCGGTACTCCGCCGGCACGTCTGCGAAGGCCTCGCCGGTCAGCGGCGCCAGCAGCCCTTCAGCCTCGTAGCGCTGCAGCGAGAGCGGGTCGCTCACCCAGAGGACGTCGGCCCCCATGCCACCGCTGCGCAGCTCGGCCGCGATGCGCGCGTCCAGCTCACCGGTGGGTGCCCGGAAGACCTCCACCGGGACGTCGGGGCGCTCCTCGGCGAACGCCGCCAGCACGGCATCGATGGTGTCCTGCGTCACGGACGCGTAGAGCGTCACGGCACCCTCGACGGGAACCGACGAGGCGGGCGCCGCGGAGGCCGGCTCCGGTGACGCCTCGGCCTGTGCGAGTGCGGGCATCACGGTCGCGCTCAGGGTGGCGAGGACAAGCAGGGCCGCTGCCAGGCCGCGACGGCCGTGGACACGACTGGGGGGTGTCATGGGGACTCCTGTCTCGAGCGCGCACGGCTGGACATGCGGACCGGGTGTGGCGCTCGACACGGTACCCGGCCAGGGGAACGGGATGCGCAGCGACCGCGGCGCTGGCCGCACCGGATGACTCTCGCCTCCGGGTCGCCGAGACGTGCGCGGCGTGATCCCTGCGCGGGATGCGAAACCCCTGCGCCGGGAGCGTAGCAGCCCGGGCGAGGCTTGCTCTGAGCCGTTGGACCCCGACTGTCAGGCCGGCCGGCACCGAACCATCAGGTCAGCTTGACAGGACCACCGCGGTCAGCCGGCCGGCGGCAGGCTCTCCTGGGCTGTCAGCGAGCAGCGATCCCAGTCCACCGACTCTGTCGTGCCCCAGGCCGGCCGGAGGCAGTCGGCGGGTGGTGGAGTCGGACTGGCCGTCGGGTCGGCGACGAAGCCGACTCGCTCGCCGACGAGGCGCGAGACCGGTGGCCACGAGATGCCATCCAGCGGGGAGGTCGCCTCGCTGGCGGCCACGTAGAGGGCGACCTGCCCTCCGTCCGGCGAGACGGCCCCCAGGATGCTCAACACCTGGCCGGTGATGGCTACGTCCAGCTCGGCATCGAACTCGCCGGGCCCCGCGGCAGGCGCCCACGTCCCCCCGGCGAGCAGGTCGCCAGGACCGACCACCATGAGCTCACCGTCAGGCTGGAAGGACCAGACAGCCCCGCCGGCGGCCGAGACCACGGAGAAGCGCCCGGCCAGCGACGAGTCTTGGGTGCTGTCCGCGGCCGGACTGACGGTGGAGAGGGCAAGGACCACGAGCATGGCGACGCTGACTGCGATGCCCCACCTGTGCGCCCGCATCGATGTCATGACCCATCAACCCTACCAGCCACCGGCAAGACCGTGGGGAGCGGAGGCATCTGCGGGCTCTCCAGCCCTTGACACTCCTGGGTCCGCGGTCCTATAAGCGAGAGAGGTGCCCTCGGAGCATGGGGGTCACAGGAGGTCCGCCTCCAGCCCCCCCCGAGGGTGGACACGCGTCAGGCACGTGCTGGCAGCAGCGGGGGGGCAGCATGAACACACTGCGTGACCGCCGGTCACATCAGGGTTGGTTCGCGGACGTCGGCCGCATCCTGCTGGCAGGCGCGATGCTCAGTCTTGCCGTCGGAGGGGCCTTTCCGCGTCCGGCGCTCGCATGGCCGGCCATCACCCACGTCCACCTGGGCGAAGTCGCGCGCCAGGACGCCATCGATGATGGCTACGTCACCCTGCACCGCGTCGACCACGAGACGGGCGCGATCGGCGAACCGCTGGGTGACTACGAGGTCGATGCCAACATCCTCAAGGCCCTCCGCGCCTGTCCTGCGCAATACCGCGCCGGTGCCTCCTATGCGGACTTCATGCCCGACCTCCTTGCGGCGCAGTCGCTCGTCCACCCCGACAATCGCGGCTGGGGCAACACTCGCTCGGACGACTGGCTGCAGCGCATCTGGGCTCGCGGTGCTCGGTCGGCGCTGCCCGCAGGCCTGAACCCCACCTCCTGCACCCAGGCCCTGGCCATCAAGGCCTATGCAGTCGGGTTCATGACGCACGCGGCCGGCGACATGTTCGGCCACTCCTACGTCAACGAGTTCGCGGGCGGCTCCTGGGACCTCCTCAGCAACATCACCCCCCGGCACTTGGTGCTCGAGGACTACATCGGCATGCGCACGCCTGATGACAGCCCCGGCTTCTACGACATCAACATCGACGGGGTGGACGGCATGATCTACGAGGAGATGCTGGGGCCGGGAAACCCGTCCGGCAGCTTCTCCATCGGGTCATCCGACCCGCGCCTGGAGGACTCCAACCTGTCCCGCCTCTTCGGCGGCGTGCGTCGCCTGATCACGGTGCCCATCGACGCCTACAACGGCGCGCTCGCCGCCTTCGACGCCAGGATCGCCGACTACAGCGCACGGGCCCGCGCCTGCGGCGCGTTCGACTTCTCCTGCTCGAGGACGCGGCTCACCGCCCAGGCGGCCAGCGAACTCGCGGCCAGGGAGGCGTTCAGGCTCGCAGGCTGGCCCTTCATCGCCTACCTGCGCGCCTGGCGCGGCGACATCGACGCAGGCCTGCGTGCCTGGCCGGCGGTGAGCTTCGATGCCCATCGCAGCGCCTTCTTCCACCAGCCCTTCACCTACCAGCGCTCGCCGGACGAGATCCTGGAGCCGTGGGTGCGCGATCATCTGCTGCCGATGATGGGCGTGCCGGACCTGGCGGCCGACTACATCTTCCTCGATCCGATCAAGGCCCTGCTACCCGATTGGGTCGAGCAACGCTTCGAGGCGATGCAGGCGGGACTCTATGAATCGCTCGTGACCTCGGCGATGGGCCAGCAGTTCGCCACGTGGGGGGCCTACCTCACCAGCCCTCAGCTCTACTTCGACCAGGTGCCCAGCCTCTTCCCGAACGACGGCTGCTGGATGTCGCTGCACGACTTCAACCACAGCGAGCTGATGATCCACGACACGGGCTACGCCATGATGGATGAGACGTTCGACTGGCAGGAGTTCCGCCCTGCCTACAACACCGTGACCATGATCAAGCTCTCGCTTCTCTCACGCGCCGGGTTGGGTGACCTGCTCGATGATCTCGCTTCGAGCCTCAGCGCTGACGGCGCCACGCTGCCCGTGATGCTCGGGTTCATGAACTCGTTTGACCAAGGCAACCAGGGCATCGACCCGGTAGTCGAGGCCGACGGCACGATGCTGCTGGCGCGTGACCCGGCCTCGTTCCGGGAGTTGTTCATGCAGCAGCGGGGCGTGCGACTGTCCGACGAATCCAGTGGCGTGCCCTGCAACCAGCGGTATGACCAGGGTGACGATGGCGACCAGGGTGACGATGGCGACCAGGGTGCAGAGGCGACGCTGAGCAGCTTCGACACGAACGGTGACTTCATCTGGGACTGGTACTGGCTGCGCGACGACGGGCTCAGTCACTACGGCGAGTGGACGTTCGCCGATGTCCCGGCTGGCAGCGGAGACCTGACCCTGGACATCACCGTGCTCGCCACCGACCAGATGAGCGGCGGCCGCGGCTTCCCCGCGGTCGTGGAGTTGACCTACGGGGCACCCGGTGGCGACGCGCTGCAGTCGCGCGTCGAGCAGATCGACAACAGCTCGCCGGAGGACGATCCGGTCGGCTACACCTGCCAGAAGACGATCAGCATCCCGCGCGCCGCCCTGAACGGTGGCTCGGAGCTCTTCATCCGCGTCGAGCGGACATCCCCCGGAGACAACCACGTGGCCGTCAACGCCGACAGCATCCAGGTATCGACAGGCATGCCGTAGCGCGCCCCGTGACGTCCGCCGGTCACGTTGCGGCGGAAGCCGGCAGTCGGCAGACGGCCGCGTAGTACAGGGGCACGTCGAAGCCGATGTGCACGACGATGGGGAGCCATAGCGACCCCGTGCGCCGCACGACGATACCGGCCAGCAGGCCGCCGGCCCCCACCGCCAGCATGACGGGCCAGGCTTCGCCGACGAAGTCGCCTCCGGAGTGGGCGGCACCGAACACGACGGCCTGCCCGACCAGCCCGATGAGCGGCACGGACGCGCGGGACAGCCAGGCCATGAGCGCGCCGCGATAGGCCAGCTCCTCCATCATGCCGTTCGCGACGGCGAGCGCGAGGGCCGGCACGATCGCCCGCGGGTCGGCCAGCTGCAGGCGCACCGGCCCGAAGAACGGCTCCGCGAGCCAGCCACCCAGCAGCAGGCTGCCCAGCGGGATGAGGACCACAGCGATCGTCCCGAGGGCCAACTCCTGGCGGCTCGGGCGTGGCAGGCCCAGTGACAGGACGCCAACGCCGAGCCAACGCGCCAGCAGGACGATGAGGCCGCACACTACGATCGCCTCGGCGACGCGGACGACTGCCGGCGGTGAGAACAGGTTGGCGCAATCGGCCAGGTCGGACCGTGCCTGGTTGCCTGCCACGACCCCCCAGACCAGGATGAGAGCCACGGGCAGGCCTGCCGCGGCGACCCAGCGCGCAGCGGACTCGCGCGGCGCCAGCACGGCCACGACGCCGAGGCCGATCAGCAGCAGCGGCCGAAGGGCCGGTACCAGGGCCGCAGCCACGAGCCCGGCCAGCAGGGCCAGGCTCACGAGCACCCCCGTGAGGCCCGAGCGTGACCATCCAACCGTGGATCGGCTCATACGCCTGACGATGCCGTCGCGCCCGCTTCTCCGGCGAGGGCCGAAGGCACCGTTGCAGACACCAGAGCGTGCTCCGCGACGGAGACGCGGGAGTACCATCGCCACATGAGCGCCTCACAGCCTGCGCGGCGGTGGCCGCGCCGTCCCGTCCTCGGCAGCATCCTCGTCATCGGGGGCCTCCTGGCCGCCCTCGCGCCCCCCACGGTGTTTGCCCAGCTCCCCGAAGGACCCGCGCCCCAACCCTGGCAACGCGCCGATGCGCCCTTCACCCCGACCGATCTGGAGCTCTGGGACGTCATCGCTGGCGGGCCCGGATTCATTGCCGTCGGCGGCGGCTTCGAGGCCGGCCAGGAGGTCGGGACGGCCGCCATCTGGGTGTCCCAGGATGGCCGGACGTGGCAGAGCGTGGCGCTGCTGGGCCCCGCGGCGACCGGGATCCCGCGCTCCATCACGGCTACGCCAGATGGCTACGTCGCGGTCGGCTCGGGCTGCTGCCCGGACCGAGCTGCGGTCTGGCTCTCGAGCGACGGCTTCGCCTGGGAGCGACTGCCCGACCAGCCGGGCTTCGCGGACACCGCGATGCTGGGTGTCACGTGGCAGGACGATCAGCTCGTGGCGGTCGGCTGCAGCGCCCAGCTGGAGTGTTTCGGAGGCCTGTCGTGGACCTCGTCGGACGGCCGCACCTGGAGCCAGCCAGTGGCGCTGGATCTGATGCCGGTCGCTGTCTCGGCGACCGCAGCAGGCGCGATGGCCGTGGGCTCCAGTGAGCCCTACGAGGGCTCGGCCACGGTCGCGGTGAGCGTCGATGGATCGGCCTGGTCGGAGGCCAGCATCATCGCCCCGAGCGGCTCGCTGGACGCCGCCATCGATGCCCCCGTGGGCATCCTGACTGTCGGCGGCACCACCGATTCGCGGAATGGACGCGCGACGACGCTGGCCTTCACCTCTCCAGACGGCCTGGCCTGGGAACCCCTGGAGGGCGAGGGCCTGGAGGGCGTCTGGGTGGAGGACGTCACGGCCACCCCTGGTGGCTGGCTGCTCACGGGCTGGAGCACGAAGCGTGCCGGCCAGGTGCCGGCGACCCTGTGGACGACGGACCTCGCGACCTTCAGCCCCGTTCCCTTCCCGCGCGAGATGAAAGAGGGTGGCTCACTTCACGCCGGAGCCGTGGCATCAGACGGCACGACCATGGTGGTCGTCGGCTCGACCATCCTCAACCGTGGCGAGGTGCCCACTGTCTGGGTCAGGGACGGCAGCGAGGCTGCCACGACCGACTGACCGCTCAGGCCTGGCCCCTTGCGGTCACCTACCGGGGACCGCGGCCAGACCTGGCGATCGTCCCCGCAGGAGCGTTGCCGCCCTGCGTGTGACTGACATTACGCGAGCCCATGGCACGGCTGCCTCCGAACCGCTCACCGGGAAGTGCTCGCAGGACCTCGCTGCCCGGGGAGCCGACCGGTCCCTGTCGGGCCCAGCGCTGCTCGCCGCCTGGGCCGCTGCTCGGGGATCCCGGTCCATTTCGGCGAGCCGCGCGATGCTGGGGTCCGCTCGGGCCATCGCGCTCGACACTTCGCGGCGGCCGACCGCTCGCCGGTCGTTGGCCGGGACGGCCGATGCCCTGGCCGCCGGCGACACGGCTCCGCGCCCCGCCATCCTGCGGGCGGCGCCCGGG
>JBFYUV010000149.1:0-8225 GCA_041299865.1 Chloroflexota bacterium | reverse complement strand
CTGGCCAGCTACTCGCCGGTGCGGGGCTGCATGATCATCCGGCCCTACGGCTTCGCCATCTGGGAATCGATGCGCGACGAGCTGGACCGCCACATCAAGCGTACCGGGCACAGCAACGTCTACTTCCCGCTCTTCGTGCCCAAGTCGCTCCTGGAGCGCGAGGCAGAGCACGTCGAGGGCTTCGATCCGCAGGTGGCCTGGGTCACCCGTGCCGGCGGCGAGGAGCTCGCGGAGCCGCTGGCCATCCGCCCCACCAGCGAGGCCATCATCGCCGAGGTCGTGAAGGACTGGATCCAGTCCTACCGGGACCTGCCGCTGCTCATGAACCTCTGGAACAACGTCGTCCGCTGGGAGCTGCGCACGCGGCTCTTCCTGCGCACCACGGAGTTCCTGTGGCAGGAGGCGCACACCTTCCACGCCAGCGAGGAGGAGGCCGCGCAGGAGGTCGCCACGGGCCTGGAGGCCTACCGTGCCGTGGCCGAGGAGTGGCTCGCCATCCCCGTCATCCGGGGCCGAAAGTCACCCGCGGAGACCTTCCCCGGGGCTGTCTACACGCACGCCATCGAGGCCATGATGCGCGACCGCAAGGCCCTCCAGGCGGGCACCAGCCACATGCTCGGCCAGAACTTCGCCAAGGCCGCGGACATCCAGTTCCTCGACCGCGACAACCAGCGCAAGCACCCCTACGGCACCTCGTGGGGCTTCTCGACGCGCATGGTGGGGGCCACCATCATGGCCCACGGCGACGACCACGGCCTGGTCCTGCCGCCCAACGTGGCGCCCACCCAGGTCGTCGTCGTGCCCATCTTCCGCAGCGAGGACGATCGCCGCGCGGTGGCCGGCGCCATCGAGACCCTGGAGGCCTCGCTGGCCGATGTCCAGACCGTCTCCGGCCCGCTGCGCCTCAAGGTCGACTGGCGCGAGGAGACGCCGGGCTTCAAGTACAACCACTGGGAGCTGCGCGGCGTACCGCTGCGGCTGGAGATCGGCCCGCGCGATGTGGCCGCCGGTCAGGCGGTGCTGGTGCGCCGCTTCGACCGCGCCAAGGAAGCCCTGCCGCTGGCGAGCCTGGCCGCGGAGCTGCCGCAGCGCCTGGAGGCCTACCAGGCGGCCGTGCTGCAGCGCGCCATCGACTTCCGCGAGCAGCACACCTATCGCGTGGACACGCTAGGCGAGATGGACGAGATCCTCGGCGCCGGCGGCGGCTTCATGCTGGCGCCGTGGTGCGGCTCGGGCGAGTGCGAGAAGGCCATCTCCGCGCAGAACGGCGCCACGATCCGGGTCGTCCCCTTCGACTCGCCCGACGAGGCCGGCGCCTGCGTCGCGGACGGCCGGCCCAGCGAGCGGCGCGTCCTCTTCGCACGCGCCTACTAGGCCGCGCAGGCCGAGTCGGGCGCCAGGGCAGCGCGGGTCAGCAGCGGGCCGCCGCGCCATGGCCATCCTCTGCCGCGACATCGGCCTGCTCCTGCTCCAGGCGCCGCACACCGGCTCCACGTCACTGGGCACCCTGCTGCGCACCGAGCTGGGCGGCGAGATGCTCGTCGAGGAGCGCGTCCGTGATGCCCGCGGCAGGATCGTGCTGCGCCAGAAGCACCAAACCCTGGCCCAGCTCATGGCGGCCGGCCTCGTCACCCCCGAGCAGCGCGCGAACCTGCTGGTGGTGGTCGGCATCCGTAACCCGTACGACCTGGTCCTGACCGAGTACGCCCGCAACCGCGAGGCCGGCAGCATCTCCGCCCCTCAGCGGCTCCTGCGCCGCCTCCCAGGCGCCAGCCGCGACTTCAGCCCGCGCGACTTCGAGCGCTTCGTGCAGCGCCGCTACGAACCCGGCCGGCTCTTCCGCCTGTTCGGTCGCCGGCCCTTCGTACCGACCGACTGGACGGCTGGTGCGGACCACCTCATCCGCTTCGAGCAGATGCAGGCGGACCTCGACGCCGCCCTGCGCAAGGTCGGCGTCACGGAGCCGCACCAGCTGCCGCACCGCAACCTCACCGCCTCCCGTGCCGACCGCGACTACCGACAGGTCTACACGCAGCGCGCGCGCGCCATCGTCGGCCGTGTCTATGCCCGGGAACTGCGCCAGCACGGGTACACGTTCGAGGGTTGAGCCGGGCCGGGCGCGCCAGGCGCAAGGGGTGCGGGTCGACCGAGCCTGCTGGCTCGCGTCCGTCGACCGGCCGCGCCACCCCGCGTCACCGGGAGTCGCGTAACAGCACCTGAGAAGCCGAGGTCCGGTCGGCGCGTCACCACGGGTACCGCCACGGCGGAGGACGGTCGCCGCGGTACCACCAGTGGCGCGAGCGACGAGGCAAGGTCCGTCAGGTGCCGTTATGACAGCCCCACTGACGCACCGCCTCCGCATCGGTCCCTGGACGCGGGCTGGGCGGTCGGGGGGCCTCGTCGCGACGTTCGCTGTGGTCACGCGTCGTCGCCTGGCTGAGGGCTCCCTGGCCAGTCGCCGGGCCAAGGGCGGTGCCAGTGCCGGGTTGTCAGGGTGATATACTCATCGACTGCACGTCTGGCCGCCTGAAACGTGGGTGACCCCCACGTTTTATTGTGACCACGGGCGCATCGAGGGAACGAAAGGAGGCGACGCATGAGCCGGGACTTCATCGGCGCGCTCCTGCAGCTCAATGCCGAGAAGGGCCTCCCGCGCGAGCAGCTCGTGCGCACGGTGGAGGATGCCATCCAAAGCGCCTACCGTCGCGTCGCGCCTGGCTACGAGGACGTCTACGTCAAGCTCGACACGGAGACCGGCGAGATGCGCATCTTCCGTGCCCGCATCGTCGTCTCGGAGGTCGAGGACGAGTCCACCCAGTGGCCGATCGCAACGGCCCAGGAGCACGATCCGTCGGCCATCCTCGGGGACCTGGTCGAGTACGAGCAGCTGGAGCCCACGCACTTCGGTCGCGTGGGAGCCCAGGTCGCCGGGCAGGTCGTCCGCCAGCGCCTGCGCGAGGCGGAGCGCGAGACCCTCTTTGACGAGTTCGCCCACCGCGAGGGCGAGATCATCACCGGCAGCGTCAGCCGAGTGGAGCCGGCCGGCATCATCCTTGACCTGGGCAAGGCTGAGGCCATCCTGCGGACCACGGACCAGTCGGCTTCCGAGCACTACCGCATCGGACAGCATGTCAAGGCCTACGTGCTCGAGGTGCGACGCACCACGCGCGGCCCGCTCATCTACGTCAGTCGCACCCACAAGGCCTTCCTGCGCCGGCTCTTCGAGCTGGAGGTCCCCGAGATCCAGGCCGGCACCGTGGAGATCCGCGCCATCGCCCGCGAGGCGGGCAGCCGCAGCAAGATGGCCGTCTCCAGCCGGCAGGAGGGCCTGGACCCCGTCGGCGCCACGGTGGGCCAGCGCGGTGGCCGCGTGCAGGCCGTCGTGGCCGAGCTGGGCGGCGAGAAGATCGACATCATCCCCTGGGCGGACGACCCCGACGTGTTCGTGGCCAATGCGCTCAGCCCGGCCCAGGTCGTGGGCGTCAAGATCGACGAGGCGAATCGCATCGCCGCCGTGACGGTGCCTGAGCGCATGCTCTCACTGGCCATCGGACGCGAAGGCCAGAATGCGCGGCTGGCGGCCAAGCTGACCGGTTGGCGCATCGACATCCGCTCCGAGAACGGCCCGGAAGCCGCCGAGGGCGAGAGCGCCCCTGCGCCGAAGATCGTCGCCGAGCCGGAGCTGGAGCCAGCGCTGGAGCCCGAGCCCGAGCCGGAGCCGGTGCACGACGAGGCGGCTGCTGAAGGCGCGGAGGTGCAGCCGTAGCCGGCGCCGCGGTCGCCCAGTCGCGACACGTTCCCGCCCGGACCTGTGTCGCCTGCCGGACGCGCCGCGACAAGGCCCTCCTGTTGCGGGTCGTGCGCCGGCCCGACGGCAGCGTCGTGCTCGATCGCGAGGGCCGTCTCGAGGGACGGGGCGCCTATCTCTGTGATGACAGCTCGTGTGTGACGCTGGCCCTTCGGCGATCGGCCCTGCAGCGCGCGCTGCGGACCACGCTGCCTGATGACCTGAAGATACGATCGGAGCAAGGTGACGCGGCCCCCGGCCACGTCACGACCGGCCGCCGGGCTCCGCAGATGATGCTGGGAGGCACCGATGGCACGTAGTCGCAGCGGCACCCGCGGACGGCGGGGGCCCAAGAAGCCTCGCAAGTGGGCCGAGGGCACCGAGAGCGCGGTCAGGGTCGCCGACCCGGCCACGCGCGGGGCCGTGGAGATCCCGGACTCCATCACCGTCAAGGAGCTGGCCGAGCTCATCGGCATCAACTCCGCGGACGTCATCCGCGAGCTCATCCGCAGCGGCATCTTCGCCACCATCAACCAGACCATCGATCGCGACACGGCTGCACTCGTCACGGAGGAGCTGGGCTTCCAGGTGTCGGAGGTCCGCCCCGCCGAGGCCCGCGAGGCAGCCGCTGAAGCGGCCCCAGCCCCTGCCACCAAGGTCTCCCTCTACGAGGAGGACGAGCCGGACCAGCTCGTCGAGCGTGCCCCCATCGTGACCGTCATGGGTCACGTCGACCACGGCAAGACGAGCCTGCTCGACCGCATCCGCGAGTCGACCGTGGCAGCCGGCGAGCGCGGAGGCATCACCCAGCGCATCGGTGCGAGCGAAGCCATCCACGGTGGCCGTCGCATCGTCTTCCTGGACACGCCGGGCCATGAGGCCTTCACGTCCATGCGTGCCCGTGGTGCCAGGGTCACGGATATCGCCGTGCTGGTGGTGGCCGCTGACGATGGCGTCATGCCCCAGACCGTCGAGGCCATCGACCATGCCCGGGCGGCCGGCGTTCCCATCATCGTGGCCCTCAACAAGATCGACCTTCCTGACAGCAAGCCCGACCGCATCAAGACGGAGCTGTCGGAGCGCGGCGTCGTCATCGAGGAGTACGGCGGCGACGTGCCGCTCGTGCCGGTCAGCGCCAAGACCAGGCAGGGTATCGACGACCTGCTCGAGACGATCCTGCTGACCTCGGACGCCACCGTGGAGCCCAAGGCCAACCCCGACCGACCGGCCGTCGGCACCATCGTGGAGGCGGAGCTCGACCGGGCCCGCGGTCCGGTGGCCAGCGTGCTCATCCAGACGGGTACCCTGCGCCAGGGCGACGCGGTCGTGGTGGGCAACACCTACGGTCGCGCCCGAGCCCTCGAGGACAGCACCGGCAAGCGCATCCGCAAGTCCGGTCCGGCCTCGGCGGTGGTCCTCCTGGGGCTCGCGGACGTGCCCGAGGCCGGTGACGTCCTGCGCGTCGTGGAGAGCGAGAAGGTCGCCCGGGTGCTCGTGGAGGAGCGCCTCGCCGCGACGGTCAGCAAGTCGGAGGCGACCGGCCACGCCACCCTGGAGGACCTCTACCGCCAGGTGCAGGCCGGCCAGACCAAGGAGCTGCGCATCGTCCTCAAGTCGGACGTGCAGGGCTCCCTGGGCGCCGTCGTGCATGCCCTCGAGCAGGTCCAGACCGACGAGGTGCGCTTCAACTTCCTGCTCCAGGGCACCGGCGACATCACCGACAACGACGTCAACCTGGCGGCCGCCTCGGACGCCGTGGTCGTCGGCTTCAACGTGCGCGTGGCTGGCACGGCCCGCAAGGGCGCCGAGTCGGAGGGCGTGGAGATCCGCCTCTACGACATCATCTACAAGCTCACCGAGGACATGGAGGCTGCGCTGGCCGGCATGCTGGAGCCGGAGATCGTGGAGACGATCCAGGGCCGGGCCGAGGTGCGCCAGGTCTTCCGTGTCGGTCGCGGCCAGGCCATCGCCGGCAGCTACGTCACGGACGGCCGCATCGTGCGCGGCGGTGCCCGGGTCTACCGCAACGGCCAGCTCATCGCCACCGACCGCGTCAGCTCCGTGCGCCGCTTCAAGGACGACGTGCGCGAGGTCGCGACTGGCTACGAGTGCGGTATCGCGCTGACGGGCTTCCACACCTTCGAGGAGCTCGACGTCATCGAATCGTTCACCACGGAGACCATCGCCCGGGCTGTCACGAGGTAGCCCATGAGCGAGCGCACGCGGCGCGTCGACCACCTCCTCCAGGAGGAGATCAGCGCCATCATCCGCCGCGAGCTCCACGACCCGCGCGTGGGTTTCGTGACCATCACCGGCGTGGACGTCACGTCGGACCTGCACCATGCCACGGTGTGGGTCTCCGTCATCGGCGACGACAAGGAGCGCCGCGCCACCCTCCAGGTGCTGGGGCGCGCCATGCCCTTCGTGCGTCATCAGCTGGGCGCGCTGCGCCTGCGGCGCATCCCCGAGCTGCACCTGCGCGAGGACGACACCGCCGAGCGCGGCACGCGCATCATGCGGCTGCTGGAGCAGCTGGAGGCCGCAGGCCCGGAGGGGCCCATCGGTGAGCTCGAGCCCGTCCCCGAGACGCCCGGTCTGCCCACGCCGCGCTCCTCGAACGAGCCCGGGTCTGGCACTGCCGATGATGCCGAGGAGCCGCTCCCGGCGGGCTACCGTCGTCGCGTGGACCGCGTCGCCCTGCGCAAGGCCAGGGATCGCCGTGGTCGCTGAGGGGATGCGCTCGCTGCGCCAGGAGGACCTGGACGCGGTGCCTGCCGAGCTGCCCGCCCGGCTGCTGGAGGCACGCCGCGTCATGACCGTCTGCCACCGCGACCCGGAGGCGGATGCCCTCGGCTCCGCCCTGGCCGTGGCCCTGGCGCTGGAGATTCGTGGCGCCCGGGTCAATGCCGTTTGCGCCGATCCGGTGCCGGCCATGTACGACTTCATGCCGCGCATCGAACGCTTCCGGACATCGCCTGAGCCGGACCTGGACCCCGACCTCATCGTCGTCTGCGACTGTGGTGACCTCGAGCGCGTGGGGCGCGTCCTGACCGACCATGCCGAGCTCTTCGCCCGAGTGCCCATCGTGGACATCGATCACCACCTCTCCAACCCTCGCTTCGGGACCCTCGACTGGGTGGATGCGACGGCGGCCGCGACCTGTGAGCAGGTGACGCTGCTGCTGCCGCACCTTGGCCTCGGCTTCGATGCGCTGGGGGGTGACATCGCGGCCGATCTCATGGCCGGCCTGGTCATCGATACGGCCAACTTCCAGCACCCCAACACCACGCCACGCACGCTCCGCGTGGCCAGCGAGCTGCTGGCCGCCGGCGCCGAGCTACCCATGATCGCGCGGCGCATCTATCGCACCAAGCCCAACGCCCAGCTGCGCCTCTTCGGGCGCGTCCTGGCGCGCCTGGAGGCGTCGGCCGACGGCCGCGTGGTCTGGTCGGTCATGGCCGATGACGACCTGGCTGCCGCAGGCGCTGGCCCGCAGATGTCGGAGGGCCTCATCGACCTGCTGGCGCAGTCCGAGAGCGCGGAGGTGGCCATCCTCTTCAAGGACAACGGTGCCCGGGCGCGCATCTCGGTGCGCACCCGCGACGGCGGAGTGGATGCCACGGCGCTCACCGGCGCCTTCGGTGGCGGCGGACACGCGCGCGCGGCGGGTGCCACCATCGAGCTGCCGCTGGACGAGGCCCGGACCGCCGTGCTCGAGCTGGCCACGCGGCTCGCCGCGGAGCTGCCGGAGCGGTGACGGCTGCGCGGCGGGCGGATGGCCCGCGCATCGACGGCATCCTCGTGGTGGCCAAGCCGACCGGGCCCACGTCACATGACGTAGTGGCCCTCGTGCGCCGCCTCACCGGCGTGCGCCGTGTCGGTCACGGCGGCACGCTGGACCCCTTCGCCATGGGCGTGCTGCCGGTGTTCCTGGGTCACGCCACGCGGATGGTCGAGTACCACCTCGCCGACGAGAAGACCTACCGTGCCTCGGTGGTCTTCGGGGCGCGCTCTTCGACCGACGACATCGATGGCGAGATGACACCGGGCGAGGCAGCGCCCCCATCGCCGGAGGCCGTCGAGGCCGCCCTGGTCGACTTCCGGGGCCCCATCGTCCAGGTCCCGCCTGACCACTCGGCCGTGCACGTGGACGGCCGCCGCGCCTACCAGCTGGCCCGCCAGGGCGAACGGCCCCGCCTGGCGCCGCGCAGCGTCACCATCCATGCCCTGGAGCTGAGCGGCTGGGATACGGCCGACGCGGCCCGGCCCATGGCCGTGCTGGAGGTGCGCTGCAGTGCCGGCACCTACGTGCGCTCACTGGCCCGCGACCTCGGTGAGCGGCTCGGCTGCGGCGCCTACCTGGGGGCCCTGACGCGAACCGCCAGCGGTCCGTTCCGGCTCGAGGAAGCCCACCCGCTGGACCATGTCCGCGAGGAGC
>JBFYUV010000148.1:0-2846 GCA_041299865.1 Chloroflexota bacterium | reverse complement strand
GAGTCGCGGTCGCCGCGAGCCGCCAGCGCCTCCACGTCAGAAGAGCGCTCGATGGCCCGCAGGCCGTCGCGCAGCCAGCGTACGGCAGCGCCGGCCACGAAGACGGCCCCTTCGAGGGCGTAGGCCAGCGGCGCGCCCTCGCCGAGCTGCCAGAGGACCGTCGAGAGGAGACCGTGCTCCGAGGCGACGGGCTGGCTGCCCGTGTTGAGGAGGGCGAAGGCGCCGGTGCCATAGGTGTTCTTGGCGCTGCCGGGAGCCAGGCAGACCTGGCCGAACATGGCCGCCATCTGGTCGCCGGCGATGCCGGCGATGGGCAGGACCGCGCCGAGGGGGCCCGGGTCCGTCTCGGCCAGCAGCGCAGAGGAGGGCCGCACCTCCGGCAGCATGGCCATGGGCACGCCGATGATCTGGCAGAGCGCTGGGTCCCAGCGCCCGGCGGAGATGTCGAAGAGCAGGGTGCGGCTGGCGTTCGAGACGTCCGTGATGTGCGACCGGCCGCCGGTGAGGCGCCAGACCAGGAAGCTGTCGACGGTCCCGAAGCAGAGCTCGCCGGCCTCGGCACGGGCGCGCAGCCCCGGCTCGGCATCGAGGATGTGGGCGATCTTGGGGCCGCTGAAGTAGGCGTCCAGGGGCAGCCCCGTCAGTGCGCGGACGCGCGGTTCGTGCCCGGCCTCGCGCAGGCGGGCGCAGCGCTCCGCCGTGATGCGGCTCTGCCAGACGATGGCCGGCGCCACGGGGCGACCGGTGGCGCGCTCCCAGACGACGGTCGTCTCGCGCTGATTGGTGACGCCCAGCGCAGCGATGCTGGCGATGCCTCCGGGCACCTGGTCCACGGCCTGGCGCGCCACGGCCAGCTGGCTCTGCCAGATGTCCTCTGGGTCGTGCGTCACGTGGCCAGGGAAGGGGTAACCCTGCGGGTACTCCTGCTGGGCCGTGGCGACTGGCTGGCCGCCCTGGTCGAAGACGATGGCCCGCGAGGAGGTGGTGCCCTGGTCCAGGGCCAGGACGAAGCGGTCGCTCATGACCGCCCGCCCGGCTCTGCCCCGGGCTCCGCCGATGGCACGTCGTACTCGCGCTGCGCTGTGGCCAGGTAGGCGTCCACCTCGGCCACCTGGCGGGCCTCGTCCCAGCCGAGGTCGGCGGCCATGATGGCGGCCACGCGCGGCGCGATGCTGGCGCAGCGGTCGCGGCGGGCCATCGAGAGGCGCATGCGTCGCGAGAGCACGTCGTCCAGCCCGAGGGCCAGCTCGTGGCGGACGGCCCAGGCCACCTCGGCCTCGAGCTGCGGGATGTCGTCGGCCAGCGGCCGCAGCAGGTCGAGCTCGCGTCCCAGCGCCAGGACGTCCCGGGCCTGCGTGCCGTGCCGGTCGACGAGGGCCGCTGCCCGTGAGGCGTCGATCCCGTCCGCGGACGCCAGCTCCGATGCCAGGCGATCAAGCTCGTCGCGCGGCGCCGCGCCCAGCAGCGCGAGGCCGGCCGTCGAGGAGCGCGGTGCCCGATCGCGGCCCTCGAAGGCCATGTCCACGGCGTCGCGGGCCATGATCCGGTAGGTGGTGTACTTGCCGCCCGAGACGCGCACCAACCCCGAGGCTTCGCGATGGATGGTGTGCTCGCGGCTGATGCGGGCCGTGTCACCGCCGGGTGCGCCGACCAGGGGTCGCAGGCCGGCATAGGCGCCCAGCGCGTCCTTGCGCGAGAGGTCCAGCGCGAGCACGCCGTTGATGGTCTCGAGGATGTGATCGACCTCGTGCCCGGTGGGCGCGGGACGGTCGGGCGAGCCATCGTCCGGCTCATCCGTGGTGCCCACGATCCAGGCCCCGGGGGAGGGGATGGCGAAGAGCACGCGGCCGGGGATCTTGAGCGTCAGGCCGGTCCGCATGGGGATGCGATCGCGCTCGAAAAGCAGGTGCGACCCGCGGCTGGGCACAAGCTTCATGGTCGACCCGCCCAGGCGGGCCTCCGGGTGCCCGAGCCAGACGCCCGTGGCATCGATGACCCGGCCGGCCCGCACGGTCAGCTCCTCGTCGCCGATGAGGTCGCGGACCGTGAGCCCGTTGACGCGCCCGTCGTCGGCGGTCAGGAGGCCGGTGGCGCGGGTCCTCGTCACCGCTGTGGCGCCCCTCGCGATGGCCGTGCGCGCCACGGCGATGCTGTAGCGTGCGTCATCCTCCACGCCGTCGCTGTAGGTCACGCCGCCGCGCAGGCGGTGCCGCACGATGGACGGGATGAGCTCGGCCACGGCGCCGGCACCGAGGTGGTGCGCCCGGCCGCCGTCACGCGCGGCGCCGAGGAGGTCGTAGAGCGTCAGGCCCGCGCTGTACATGGCGCGATGCACGACCGGCCAGCCGTAGACCGGGAAGAGGAAGCGCTCCAGGCGCACCAGGTGTGGGGCCAGGGTCATCAGCCGGGAGCGCTCCGCGAGGGCCTCGCGCACCAGTTGGAGACGCATGTCTTCGAGGTAGCGAACGCCACCGTGGATGAGGCGCGAGGAGCGCGACGAGGTGCCCACGGCCAGGTCGTCCTGCTCCACGAGGGCCGCCCGCAGGCCCCGTGAGACCACGTCCAGGAGAACGCCGGAGCCCACGATGCCGCCGCCGATGACGACGACGTCCCAGTCTTCGTCGGCGAGACGTGCCAGCGCCGCGGTGCGGGAGGTCAGGGGCGTGGGGGTCGTCACGGTCGCATCAGCCATGGGCCAGATGGTAGGACGGCCGCGGCACTCCCGCGGGCCGGCTTCGGCAGGGCCGGCTCCATGGGAGGTGGTGATCGCTCCTCAGACCTGCACGGACCGCAGGCGCTCGGCGGCCTCCTCCGGCGAGATGTCCCGCTGCGGCTCGGAGAGGAGC
>JBFYUV010000146.1:0-10827 GCA_041299865.1 Chloroflexota bacterium | reverse complement strand
CTTCCGATCTGGCCCGCAAGAGGCTGAGGCCGTCCCGGGGCACGGCCGGCGCCGCTGGCTCAGCCCGGCGTCCGTTGGCACGGCCCTCTTGCTGGCCATCATGGTCGGCGCCGGCATCTTCGCCGCGGTCATGGTCACCCCCGGTCCGGACGAGGAGGCGTTGCCCCGGCCCGCGGATGCGGACGTCGTGGTGGCCGGTGCCGCCCCGCTCTCCTGGGATCCCGCGGCTATCTCGGACTCGAGGTCGGCGCAGCTGCTCTCGCAGGTGTTCGAGGGCCTCACGGTGCTGGATGCGACCTCCACGCTGCGTCCCGCGCTGGCCGAATCCTGGGAGGTGGAGGACGAAGGCCGGCGGGTCGTCTTCACGCTGCGAGAGGGCCTGACCTTCAGCGACGGCTCAGCGCTGGACGCGGCCGACGTGCGCCGCTCCTGGCTGCGAGTGCTCGATCCGGCTCGGCCCAGCCCGCTGGCCAGCCTGCTCGACGACGTCGAGGGTGCGGCCGCCTATGCCCGCGGTGAAGGCCTGGCCGACACGGTCGGCCTCCACGCGGACGGGCTCACGCTCAGCGTCGACCTGGCGCGACCGGCGTCCTACTTCCCGGCCGTGGCCGCCGTGCCCTCGCTGGCCGTGGTCCCGGAGACCATCGACGAGCTGGCGCGTGGCCCACGCCGGGACATGGTCTTCCCGGCCTCAGGCGCCTATGTGCCCGCGGGCGGGGAGCCCGGGGAGCTCCGGCTGCGCGCCAACGATGCCTACTGGGCGGGTCCCCCGTCGATGGAGCGAGTCAGCGTCGTCACTGACCTCGGCGGCCGCAGCGAGGTGGACGTCTTCGAGGACGGTGCCGTGGACTGGACCCGCATCTCGCCCTTCGATGCCGCCTGGATCCGCTATGACCAGGTCCTCGGCCCGCAGCTGCGCCACGCTGACGAGATGGTCGTCGAATACCTGGGCTTCGACACGAGCCGGCCGCCCTTCGATGACCCGGGTGTCCGCCGCGCCGTGTCGATGGCGGTGGACTGGGACCGCCTGACTGCTCACGACCCAGGCGGGACGGCAGCGGCCACCGCCATCGTGCCGCCCGGTGTCGAGGCCCGCGGCCGGGTGGACGGACGTCTGCCGTACGACCCGGAGGCGGCTCGCGCCGAGCTAGCAACGGCCGGCTACCCGGGTGGCGAGGGCTTCCCGTCCGTCTCGCTGGCCACCTACGGGATCGGCCCGACGGCCGCCATCGCCCAGGAGCTGGAGCGCGAGCTGGGCATCGAGCTCGCCGTCGAGAAGCGCTCCTTCGACGATCATTCGGCGATGCTCGACGGCGACACGCCCGCCCTGTGGACGCTGGCCTGGAGCGCTGACTATCCGCATGCGCACGACTTCCTGGGGCTGCTGCTGCGCGGCGACAGCTCGGCCAACGTCGGCGGCTGGGCGAACCCTGCCTACGACGCCCTCATCGACATGGCGGCAGCGACCGCCGATCCTGCCGAGCAGGAGGCACTCTACGAGCAGGCCCAGGCCATCGTCCGGGACGAGGCGCCTCTCATCCCGCTCAGCTACAGCGATTCCTGGGCGCTGAGCCGAGAGGGACTCCGCGGCGCTGCCGTCTCCGGCGTGGGCCTGCTGCGCTACGCCGACCTGGCGTGGCAGCAGTGAGGCGCCCTCTGCCGTCGCCACGGCGCCGGAGGCTGGCCGCCGTCCTCTGGCTGGCGTTGCTGCTGCCCGGCCTCGCCGCGACGCCCGCCTGGGCCACCGCGGACGTGCGCTTCGATGCGCCGAGCGCCAGTGGGGAGTTCGGCGACACCCTGAGCTTCGAGACCACCTTCCAGTCGGAGGGCGCGCCGGTCCGGGTGGAGTTGCTCACGTCGCTGCCCGGCGCCACCGCACGCACAGTGGCCCAGGCGTCCGTGGAGCAGACCGGGTCTGACACGTGGCGGGCCGTCGTCCACCAGGCCGGCCACGTGGTGCCCAACACGACCTACGACTACCGCTTCCGGGTCGTCACCGCGGACGGCGAGAGCCTCGGGCCGGCGGCGAGCCACAAGGTCGACGACACGCGCCTGGAGTGGCAGCACATCAGCGGTGACGGCGTCACCGTGTGGTGGGATCGCGGCGACCGAGCGTTCGCCGAGCGAGCGCTGGGCATCGCCGAGCGCGGCCTGGCCTCTGCGGCGGACCTGCTCGGGGTGGAGGACCTGGAGCCGGTCGACTTCTTCGTCTACTCCGATCCCGACCAGTTCCGCGAGGCCCTCGGCCCGGCCACGCGGGAGAACGTGGGCGGCGAGGCGCATCCCTACATCAACACCCTCTTCGGGCTCATCGAGCCACGGCAGGTGGGTTCTGACTGGGTCGAGGAGCTCGTCGTCCACGAGCTCGCGCACATCGTCTTCGACGAGGCCGTGGCCAACCCCTACGGCTACCCGCCGCGATGGCTCAACGAGGGCCTGGCCGTCTACCTGGCCATGGGCTACACGGAAGGCGATCGGGCCCAGGTGCGGTCGGCCGCCGGCAGCGGCGGCCTGATCCCCCTGGAGGGCCTGGCCGGCCAGTTCCCGACAAGGCCCGGCCGCTTCTCGCTGGCGTACGCGGAGAGCGTCTCGGCCGTGGCCTATCTCGTCGATACCCATGGCCAGGACGCACTGGTGGAGCTCGTCACCTCCTTCGCGGACGGCACGACCCTCGACGAGGCCTTCCTGGCCGCGACAGGCCAGGCGTTCAGCGCCTTCGAGGACGACTGGCTGGCGTCGCTCGGCGCCGAGCGGCCGGAGCCGCATGGGCCGCTCCCGGCCGAGCCCGGGCCGCTGCCAGAGGCGTGGGCCTCGCCGGCTGTCGGTTTGCTACCCTGAGATCGCCCATGCATGACCTGGCGCGTCGCGCGCTCGACACGGCCACCCACCTCGGCGCCGAGTATGCCGACGTGCGGGTCGTGCGGCGTCAGGAGCAGAGCGCCAGCGTCAAGGGCGGCCAGGTGGACGGTCTCAGTCTGGGTGAGACGGAGGGCTTCGGGGTCCGCGTCCTCGTCGAGGGTGCCTGGGGCTTCGCCAGCTCGGGTCGCATGGACGGCCGCACGGCGGACGATGTCGCCGGCCTGGCGGTGCGCATCGCACGCGCCTCCGCCCGTCATGCGCGAGGACCCATCAGCATGGCCGATCGCCCGCCGGCACTGGGGCGCTACGAGACGCCCGTGGCCGAGGATCCCTTCGAGGTGCCCATCGACCGCACGGTGGGGATGCTCCTCGAGGCCGAGCGTGCCATGGCGGCCGTGCCCGGCATCACGATCAGCCAGGCCGACTACCACGCCTTCCGGGAGTGGAAGAGCTTCCAGGCCACGGATGGCTCGGCGATCGAGCAGGTCATCACGCACGTAGGTGCCGGGTTGGAGGCGCAGGCCGCCAGCGAGGACGACCTGCAGCGGCGCAGCTTCCCTGAATCGGGCGGCTACCGGGCTGCGGGCTACGAGCACATCCGCTCCCTGGGCCTCGTGGAGCGGGCGCCGGCCCTGGCCGAGGAGGCCGTGGCGCTGCTCTCCGCGCCCGTGCTGCCGCCGGGCCGCCGCACGATCGTCCTGCACCCTTCGCAGCTGTACCTCCAGATCCACGAGTCATGCGGACACCCCACGGAGCTCGACCGGGTCTTCGGCACGGAGGCCGCCTACGCCGGCACCAGCTTCCTGACCACGGACAAGCTCGAGTCGGGGTTCCGCTACGGTTCCGACCTGGTGACCCTCGTCGCGGACGCCACCACGCCGGGTGGCCTGGGCACCTTCGGCTGGGACGACGAGGGCGTCGCCGCGCAGCGCGTGCCGCTCGTGAGCGAGGGCATCTTCAGCGGCTACCTGAGCAGTCGCGAGACGGCGCCTCGCATCGGCCGCAGCAGCGGAGGGGCCGTGCGCGCCGACGGCTGGAACCGGCTGCCACTCATCCGCATGACCAACATCAACCTCGAGCCGCGCCCCGGCATGAGCCTGGAGGACATCATCGCGGACACCGATGACGGCCTCTACCTCGAGTCCAACCGCAGCTGGTCCATCGACGACCGCCGTCTGAACTTCCAGTTCGGCGTGGAGCTGGCGCGCGAGATCAAGGGCGGCCAACTGGGGCAGCTCTACCGAAACGCTACCTACACGGGGATCACGCCGCAGTTCTGGGGCGCCTGCGATGCCGTGGCCGACGAGCGCTCCTGGATGCTCGTCGGTGTCACCAACTGCGGCAAGGGGCAACCTGGCCAGGGCATGCACGTCGGCCACGGCTGCAGCGGCGCCCGCTTCCGGGACGTCGAGGTGGGGGTCGGGAACCGATGAGCGCCCGGGAGCCCAGCGGCCTGGAGATCGCCGAGCGTGCCGTGGCCATGGCTCTCGATGCCGGTGCCACGCAGGCCGAGGCACTCGTCATCGGCACGCGCAGCGCCCTGACCCGCTTTGCCAACAACGAGCTTCACCAGAACGTGGCCGAGGAGGACACGGTCGTCAACCTGCGCTTCGTGGATGGTCAGCGCGTCGGCGTGGCCTCGCTCAACCGCCACGACGAGGCCGCCCTGGCCCGACTGGTGGCGTCCGCTGCGGCCAGCGCACGGCTGCAGCCCGAACAGAGCGACTTCCGCTCGCTGCCCGCCCCACGCCCCACGCCGCTGGTGGCCGGGGCCTTCGCCAGCGCCACGGCCGAGGCTGATCCCGAGGTGCGCGCAGAGGCCGCCGCGGCCGTCATCGCGGCCGCCGAGGCGGTGGGTGCACAGGCCTTCGGGTACGCCCAGACCGGCAGTGAGGAGGTCAGCGTCGCGAACTCGCTGGGCATCCGCGTCAGCGAGCCACGCTCGCGTGCCCAGGTGCTGACGGTCATGATGGGGCCGGACGGCGGCACCGGCTACGCCGAGCAGGTGGCCGTTGACCTCCGCACCATCGACGCCTCGGCCATTGGCCACGAGGCCGCCGCACGCACGGCGGCCATGCGCGAGCCCATCGAGCTGCCGGCCGGTGACTACCCAGTGGTGCTGGATAGCTACGCTGTCATGGACTTCACCGACTGGCTGGGCTACCTGGGCTTCTCAGCCCTGGCCGTGCAGGAGGAGCGCTCCTTCTACGAGCCCGGCAGGGCCATCGCCTCGCCGCTGGTCAGCATCAGCGATGACGCTGCTGACCCCGCCGGCACGCCGGCCTCCTTCGACTACGAGGGCGTGGCCACGCAGCGCGTGGCCCTCGTCGAGGCCGGCATCTGCCGCGATATCGTGCATGACGCACGGACCGCAGCGCGGGCCGGAGTCGAATCGACGGGGCACGGCCTGCCGGCTCCCAATCCCTGGGGCCCCTTCCCGCTGCACATGAGCATGGCCGCCGGCAGCACGCCGCGCGACGAGCTCATCGGTGGCCTCGAGCGCGGGCTGCTCGTGACGCGCTTCCACTACACCAACGTCGTGCATCCCAAGCAGGTCGTGATCACGGGCATGACCCGCGATGGCCTCTTCTTCGTCGAGGGCGGCCGCGTGACCGCGCCGGTGCGCAACCTGCGCTTCACGCAGGACTACCTGGCGGCACTGGCGACGGTGGAGGCGGTCAGCCTCGAGCGGCGTGCCCTGGAGGGCTTCCTGGGCACGGCCCTGGTGCCGGCGCTGCGGCTGGCCTCCTTCACCTTCAGCGGCACGACCGTCGATTTCTAGAGGCCAGTCGGCAAGGGTGTCAGAGGCCCCCAGCCCGGGGCGTCCCAGACATGACTAGGAGGCGGACCGGCTGTCCTAGGCCCCGCTACCGCGGTCCGCGCGGGCGCCACGGCCCGACCGTGCTCGCAACGTCGCTCACCCCAACGCGGTAGCGGTCGCCCTGGCTGGACGTTAGGACGAGCTGGAGGAGGTGTGGGTCGCGTCTGTCCGCTTACCCCGACGACCGTGGCGTGCCGTCATGGACACGGGCGCTCGTGGCCGCGCGGCGCTGTCGCATCTCCGCCAAGGAGGGGATGCCACCATGCGCAGTTCGCCAACCTCAGGAGGGGCCGGACCGCGCTAGCATCGGGGCCTGACGCTGCTGAGGTGCGAAGGCCATGAGGGATCGACTGACCGCGATGCTGGTGCTGTTCACGCTGGGGATGCTGGTGGCGGGTGCGGGCGCGGCAGCGGGCGCGCCGGGCGATTCGAGCGCGTCGGTTCCCGACGATGCCGCGAGGGCCACGTTCGCCGGGGGCTGCTTCTGGTGCATGGAGGCTGCCTTCGAGAAGGTGGACGGTGTCTACGCGGTGACCTCGGGCTACACCGGGGGAACGGAGGTCGACCCGACGTACGAGCAGGTGTCCACCGGAACGACCGGCCACGCGGAAGCGGTCGAGGTCCGCTACGACCCTGTGCGGATCGGCTACGACGAGCTGCTGGAGGTCTTCTGGCGCCACATCGATCCGACCGACGCCGGCGGGCAGTTCGCGGACCAGGGTCCGCAATACCGCACGGCGATCTTCTATCACGACGATGAGCAGCGGGCCCGGGCCGAGGCGTCGCGGGACGCCCTGGCCGTGAGCGGCCGCTTTGACGGACCGATCGTGACCGACATCGTCGAGGCCGGGCCGTTCTATCTCGCCGAGGAGTATCACCAGGACTACTACCAGAAGAACCCCGGGTGCTACGAGTCCTATCACTGGAACTCGGGGCGAGGTCCGTTCCTGGAGCGTGTGTGGGGTGACGAGACCGCCCCGACCGAGACCGCCCCGACCGAGATGGCCCCCGCCGATACCACGGCCAGGGAGACCGACGACGAGCTGTCAGAACGCCTGACGCCTCTGCAGTACTACGTGACCCAGGAGAGTGGCACGGAGCGGCCCTTCGACAACGCCTACTGGGACAACGAACGGGCCGGCATCTACGTCGACGTGGTCAGTGGGGAGCCCCTGTTCAGCTCGACGGACAAGTACGACAGCGGCACCGGTTGGCCGAGCTTCAGCCGCCCTCTCGAGGCGGACAACATCATCGAGCAGGAGGATTCGACGCTATCCATGCCGCGGATCGAGGTCCGCAGCGCAGGGGCCGACAGCCACCTCGGACACGTGTTCCCCGACGGCCCCGAGCCCACAGGCCTGCGCTACTGCATCAACAGCGCTGCCCTCCGCTTCATCCCAGTGGCAGACCTCCAGAAGGAGGGCTACGCGGAGTACGTCTCGCTCTTCGAGTGAGCCGCCCCGGCACGATTAGGCGATGGTGTCGTCACGCTCCGCCGCGAGCCGATGGCCCGTGTCGCGCTGGGTCTGCTCGGAGGCCTGACCCTCACCGCTCGCCGAGCGCCTGATGTAACCGACCACCGCCATCTATCCTGTCCTCCATGACCGCTGCGACCCTGGTATCGATGTTGGCGGCCACCGGCGCGACAGGGCACTAGGTCGGAGCGGACGATGAGCACGATCATCGAGCAGGTCGACGACGCCATCACGGTCGAGGGCGGCGCCGACCTCGGGCAGGCCCGGAGGGTCCTGGGCAATCCCAAGTTCCTGGCTCTCTTCGGCTCCCAGATCCTGAGCCAGGTCGGCGGCAACATGGTGCTCTTCGGGCTCACCGTGACCGTCAACGACCTCACCAACTCGAGCACCGCGGTCAGTGTCCTGCTGCTCACCTTCCTGGTCCCGGCCGTCGTCTTCGGGGCCATCGCCGGCGTCTTCGTGGACATGTTCGACCGGCGCTGGATCCTCATCACCACGAACCTCGCCCGCGGCGCGCTCTTCCTGCTCCTCGTGTTCTTCGCCGATCAACTCGTGCTCATCTACGTGGTCATCGCCATCGTGGCGACACTGACCACCTTCTTCGCACCGGCTGAGGCGGCCATGATCCCGGTCGTGGTCAAGCGCAGCCAGCTCATGACCGCAAACAGCCTCTTCATCCTGGCTCTGCAGGCTGCCTTCGTGGTCGGCTTCGCGGTCCTCGGCCCGCTCGCCTACACGATCCTCGGCGAGCAGCTTCTGGTGCTCACGGTGGCCATCGCCTATGGCGTGGCCGGCCTCTTCTGCTGGGTCCTGCCGTCGGTCCCGCCGAGCAGCGCCGGGCAGGCCTCGCTGGCCTCCGCGCGCAGCGCCGTGGGCGCCACGATGGAGCAGCTCAAGGAGGGCCTCGGCTACATCCGCGGCCACCACAACGTGCTCTGGTCGCTCATCTACCTGACCCTGGTGGCCTCGCTCATCGGCGTCCTGGGCGTCCTGGGTCCGGACTTCGCCAAGACCACCCTGGGATTGGAGGGTGGTGGCCTCGCAGTGGTCCTGCTGCCGCTGGGCGCGGGGCTCATCGCCGGCATCGTCGTCCTCAACCTCGTGGGTCGCTATCTGCCGAGGCGACGACTCATCGAGGGCGGCATGCTGGTGCTGGCGGCTTCGCTGGTCACCCTGGGCCTCGCCCAGAACCTGCCGGGGCTGCGGAATGGCGACGACGTCACGGCCCTCATGCTGGTCGTCGTCGTGGTGGCCTTCGTGGCCGGCGTCTGCTACGCCTTCGTGGCCGTGCCGGCCCAGACGTCCTTGCAGGAGGAGATCGAGCCGGCTGTGCGCGGGCGCGTCTTCGGCGTCCTCAACATGCTCGTCAGCCTGGCCTCGTTCGTGCCCATCATCATCGTCGGCCCGCTGGCGGACGTCGTCAGCGCAGCCGCCGTCATCGTCATCTCGGCCATCATCGTGGCCGTAGCAGGCGTCATGTCCATCGTCTTCGCCCACCCGCGCGTCACCGGCTCCGCCCAGCCGACCAACATCGAGCCCGTCGATCCGATGACCATCACGACGGCGTCCTCCACGCTGAACCGCCCCATCCGGCTGCGCTACATCGCCGAGGACGACGCCCGCGAGGCGCCCATCGACATGAGGGCCACCCCCGTGGTGCCAGGTCGGGCCGGTCCCGCCCCGCAGGCCCCGCCTGACCGACCGTCGGCCTGACCGACCGCTGACCGCCCAGGTGTCCGAGCCCGCGCCCGCCGACCGACCGGGTGGGCCCCTGCGCCCCCGTGTCGTGGTCATCTTCACAGGCGGCACCATCGCCATGCTGCCCGACCCCGTCACCGGCGCGGCCGTGCCCGCACTGCGGGGTGAGGACCTCCTGGCTCGTCTGCCCGACGTGGGCACGGCCGCTGTCCTCGAGGTCATCGACTGGGGCCTCGTGCCGGCCTCGCACCTGCGCTTCGCCCAGATCCTGGACATCGCCGCCCACATCCGTGCGGCCGCTGCCCGGGCGGACGTGTCCGGCATCGTCGTCGTGCAGGGCACCGACGTCCTTGAGGAGACGGCCTTCGCCTGGGACCTGCTGCACGGTGCCGACCCACCGGTCGTGGTCGTGGGCGCCATGCGCAACGCCGGCCAGGCCGACTACGACGGTGGCCGCAACCTGGCGGATGCCATCGCGGTGGCGGCCGACCCACAGACACGCGGCCAGGGCGTCGTGGTGGTCATGGACGGGCGCGTGCTGCCGGCCGACGACGCGACCAAGATGCACAGCCGGGCCCTGGACGCCTTCCAGGCCCCCAACGATGGGGCCCTGGGTCAGATCACGGACGGCCGACTGGCGCTGCAACGCGAGCGTGGCGATCGCCGGCGCATCGCGGCCTGGCCCGAGCGGGCCGCCGAACCCGTCGTCCTGCTGACGGCCGTCGTGTCCACGGACGGCGACCTGGTGCGCGCCGCCCTGCGTGGCGGGGCCGCCGGCCTGGTGGTCGAGGCCACGGGCTCGGGCAACACCGATCCCGACCTGCTGGCCGCGGCCGTCGAAGCCATGGCGGCCGGCATCCCGGTGGTGCTGGCCACCCGCTGCCCCGCCGGTGGCGTCGGCCCGTTCTACGGCTTCCCGGGCGGCGGTCGCTCCTGGCAAGAGGCTGGCGCCCTGCTGGCCGGCTCGCTGAGCGGCCCCAAGGCACGGGTGGCTCTGGCACTGGGCCTCGGCGCCGGGCTCGATCACGCGGCCCTGGCTGAGCTTCTCGCCGGTCACGGGCGTGCCTGAGCCACGGGGGGCCGTCGACCTCGTCGTCAGCGGGCGCATCGCCACGCTGGCCGGCAGGACTGGCTTCGGCTGGGCAGAGGCCCTGGCCGTGTCCGATGGCCGGGTCGTGGCCGTCGGCACCCGGTCGGACATGGAGGCCTTGGCGGGCCATGCGACGGAGCACTGGCATCTTCGCCCCGGCCTCGTCGTGACGCCGTCGCTGACCGATGCCCACCTGCACCTGGCCCTGGCTTCCCTGGCCGCCGGTCAGCCGGACCTCACCGGCCTGGACCTGGCTGGGGTCGCGGCGGCCATCTCCGCGGCTCACCACCGCCTGCTCGATCAGGGCGATGCCAGCGGCTGGCTGTTGGGCCACGGCTGGTCCTTCGACGCGCTGGGCGAGCGGCCGGGGGTCAGCCTCCTGGATGAGACGGCCCCGGGACGGCCGGTGGCCCTCTGGGCCCACGACCACCACTCGCGCTGGCTGAGCAGCACGGCGATCGCGCTGGCCGGCATCGCAGGCCTCGCGGACCCACCCTCGGGCCGCATCGAGCGTGACCAGCACGGGGCGCCCACGGGGATCATGGTCGAGCACGCCGCGGGCCTCGTGGACGGCGTGATCCCGGTGCCCACGGCGTCGGCGGTCGAGGCGGCCATCACGGCGTACGCGCGCGACCTGGCGCGCCTCGGCGTGACGTCTGTGCACGATCCGGGCGGCGTGGCGCCCGATCCCGAGCTGCGCAGCGGCCCGAGGCTCTACCGCGCCCTAGCCGGGGTCGGTCGGCTACCGCTCCGCGTCATGGCCTGCATCCGCGAGGAGCAGCTCGAGCGCGCCATCGAGGCCGGCTTCCGGACGGGACGCAGCGATCAGGAGCCGGGCTCCGGCCGCAGCGCGGGGGAGCCGGCCTCCGGCCGCTACCGCGATG
>JBFYUV010000145.1:0-6933 GCA_041299865.1 Chloroflexota bacterium | reverse complement strand
GTGAGGTAGGCGGAGAAGCACACGCCCAGGAAGGCACCGGCAGCCATGCCGGCCACGATGAGGTCTGCCATCCGGCCATGCACCAGGCGCGCCACGATCCAGCCCGCCAGCAGCAGCGCGTAGCCGATGATGCCGAGCACGCCGATGGGGATGCCGAACAGCTCCGCGTAGGCGCTCTGCTGGACGGCGTTGCAGTCACCGACGGGCCCGCATACGGCGCTCACCTCGTTCGTCTCGACCATGCCCAGGTAGGCGGAGACGGCCAAGCCCAGGATCGCCAGCACGGGCACCGGCCAGGCCGGCAGGTCCGGGAGGCGGCGGCGGAGCGCCAGGACGGGCACGAGCACCAGGCTCGCCAGCAGTGCGATGAGCACCGCGATGGCGACGCCGTTGCCGACGGGGTCGCGGGTGACGCGCTCCCACATCGACAGGGTCTCCGCGGGCAGCGTGACGGCCGCATCGTCGGCCGTCCGCTCGCCGTCCGGCACCTCGCCCGCTTCCGGGAAGGCCGCCAGGGCGGCAGCCAGGCCCGGCACGGGGGGCCAGTCGATACCCGCTCCGGCAAGGCCGGCCTCGATGATGGCCGGCAGGCGCTCGGGGATGTCCACCGAACCGGTGAAGTGACTGTCCCCGATGTCGAGACGCGGCACGCCCGCCTGGTCAAGGCCCAGGCGCACGCTGTCCTCGGTGAACATGCGGGCGCCGCCATCGATGGCCACGTTCACGGCCAGCAGCTGGAGCCGGCCATTGCTCATGAAGTAGAAGGCCACCTCGCCTGGGTCAAGGCTCTCGTCGACGGAGACCTTGGCCTCACCACCCGACTGGCCGAAGAAGTCGGGCAGGTCCTCCGCGATGACCTCCTCGCAATGGGAGCATGTGGGCGAGAAGAAGAAGACGCCGCGGACCACCGGTCCCGAAGGATCGGAAGGGACGCCCGACGTCGACACGCTCGCGCCCGGGGACGGCGATGCTACGGACTCGGATGAGGCGGCGGATGGCGCCGTGGATGGCGAGGAGTCCGTGGACAGCGCCGTGGATGCCGGCATCGGGGCCGCCGGCTGGGGTGCACCCGCGGAGGGCGTCGCCGACGCATCGGGCTGCTGGGCTGCCGTGGGCGTGGCGTAGACAGCCAGCAGGAGGGCCAGGAGCACGAAGGAGACGACACGGAGACGCATGCAGGCAAGAGGGTAAGCCGGACGGTCGGACCGCGCTAGGTTCGGACGGCCCGGTCCATGCGGGCCGCGCGGCCCGCCCTGGACGCGGGCCCGCAGCCGGACAGTAATCCTGACTAGGATGGTAGGATTTACAGGCCGGCGGGGGCCGGCTACCGAATCATGAGGACAGACGCGTGGACATCATCGAAGCCGAGGGCCTCGTCAAGGTCTATCGCTCGCGCAAGAACGAGGTACGCGCGCTGGATGGCCTTGACCTGACCGTCCCGGAGGGCAGCGTCCTGGGCCTGCTCGGCCCGAACGGCGCGGGCAAGACGACCACCGTGCGCATCATCGCCACGCTTCTGCGCCCGGACGCAGGTCACGCCACGGTAGCCGGCTTCGACACGGTCAAGCAGGCCCAGGAGCTGCGCAGCATCATCGGTCTCTCCGGCCAGTACGCGGCCGTGGATGAGAACCTCACCGGACGCGAGAACCTCTGGCTCTTCGGGCGGCTCTACCAGCTGCCTTCGCGGGACGCGCGTGCCCGCGCCAGCGAGCTGCTCGATCAGTTCGACCTGGTGGACGCCGCTGACCGGGTCATCAAGACCTACTCGGGCGGCATGCGACGACGGCTGGACCTCGCCAGCGCCCTCATCGCTCGGCCGCGCCTGCTCATCCTCGACGAGCCCACCACCGGACTCGACCCTCGCAGCCGCCTTTCCATGTGGACCATCATCCGCGATCTCGTCCAGTCTGGCACGACGGTGCTCCTCACCACGCAGTACCTCGAGGAGGCTGATGAGCTTGCCGACAGCATCGTCGTGGTGGACCGCGGCAAGATCATCGCGCGCGGCACCCCCAGCGAGCTGAAGCGCCAAGTGGGCGGGGCGCGCATCGAAGTCATCGCCCACCGCGCCGAGGACATCCCCGGCATCGAGGCGGTGATGGCGCTGCAGTGCGGCTGCGATGTCGCCGTCGAGGTGGAGACTCGACGCGTCAGCGTCGCCGCCGGGGAACAGACAGATCGGCTGTTCAGCATCTTCCGCGAGCTCGATGCGGCAGGCATCCAGGTGGAGGACATCGGCATGCGCCATCCCACGCTTGACGACGTATTCCTCTCGCTGACCGGGCATGTCGCCGAGCAGCACGACGACGGATCAGGGGCCACCCTCGTCCACGCGGCCGACCTGACCGGGGCCAAGCGATGAGCACCGCCATGCCCGCCCCAGCTGGCGGACTCCGGCAGGCCTGGAACGACGGGCTCGTGGTGACGTGGCGCTACCTGAAGCGCATCCCGCGTATCCCCGAGCTGGCCATCTTCGCCATCCTGCAGTCGATCATGTTCGTGCTGCTCTTCACGATCGTGTTCGGCGGCGCGATCCCCTTGCCGGGCGGTGCCAGCTACGCCAGCTACCTGATGCCGGGCATCTTCGTCCAGACGCTGACGTTCGCTTCGGCCACGACGGCCATCGGCATGACCGAGGACCTCAACAAGGGCATCATCGACCGCTTCCGGTCGCTGCCCATGGCCCGCTCGGCGGTGCTCTTCGGGCGCTCCCTCTCCGACGTCATCTACAACGGTGGCATCCTCGTCGTGCTCATGATCAGCGGCCTGGTCGTGGGTTGGAGCGTCAACAACGGCCTGGCGCCGTTCGCCCTCGGCGTCCTGCTCATGCTGGGATACGCGTTCGTGATGTCCTGGGTCGGCGTCTGGCTGGGCCTGCGCCTCCCCAGCGTCGAGGTCGCCCAGCAGGTCTCGTTCATCGTCATCCTGCCGCTGACCTTCGTCTCCAACGTCTTCGTGCCCATCCAGACACTGCCTGACTGGCTCCAGCCCATCGCGATGTGGAACCCCGTGAGCACGCTGACCGCTTCGCTGCGTGAGCTCTTCGGAAACCCCAATCCCTTCCCCGGCACCGGCCTGCCAGCGGAGATGCCCATCCTCGTGACGCTGGGCTGGTTCGCCGTCCTGTTGGCGATCTTTGCGCCGCTGGCCGTGCGCCGCTACCGATCCATCAGCCGCTGAGAGCGCCCGGCCGCGCGACGGCCCCTCGCGGGGTAAGCACGACGGCCGCCTGGTGGCGGCCGTCGAAGCGTGGCGCCAGAGCGTTGACCTAGAGGTCGGCGATGGCCAGGAAACGGTCGCGGTCCGAGTTGTAGACGACGGTGTCGACAGAGACACCCT
The DNA here is from genome assembly GCA_041299865.1 of Chloroflexota bacterium. Classification (GTDB taxonomy): domain Bacteria; phylum Chloroflexota; class Limnocylindria; order Limnocylindrales; family CSP1-4; genus JAFMJV01. The sequence continues at coordinate 3,594 of JBFYUV010000145.1, read as the reverse complement.
CCGGGAGGACGTAGCCGACGAAACCGGAGACCCGGTCCTCGGGCGAAAGCGGCGTGTTCTCCACGTACTGCAGGAGGAATGGCTGCGGCCGGGGCACCCATGTCGGCCAATACATGACGCCATCGGTGCCGATGACGAGAACGCTGCCCGGGTACGCCCCAAGCGCCTGGTCCGCTGCTGCCGCGAACGCCAGGTCGAGACCCACGTAGTGCTGGCCCTCCGCCGGCGGGGAGGCCGGATCGAACTCCGTGAAGGGGTCCATGACCTCCCGGACCGCCACGCTGCCCAGGGTGACACCCTCAGCGCCGGTGATGGGGCGCGGCTCACCAAGCGCGACCGATCCGGCATCTCCGAGGTCGGCGAGCGTCATGAAGCGGCTGCCATCACCGCGGTACAGGATGCGCACGATGGAGGCGTCCGCGGGCAGGACGTAGCCGATGACGCCGCTGACCCGGTCGAAAGGCGCCAGGTTCTGGCTCTGCAGGTCGGGCACGGTGGCATCAGGTGGGCGGAGCACCCGGCCGGGGTAGTAGAGGTAGCCGTTCGAATCGAGCAGCTGGACCTGGTAGGGGTCGGTCGGGAACGCCTGGTCCTCGGCTGCTTCGAAGGTGGTGGTCAGCATCACATAGCGCTGGCCCTCGGCGGGCGGGACCGTCGGCTCGAACTCGGTGAAGGGGTCGGCGAACTCCCGGATCAGGATGGTGCCCAGCTGGTTGCCCTGCGCGTCGAGGTAGGGCACTGGTGCGGCCTCGTCTTGTCCGGCGGCCGGCCCGACGGCAGCCACGAGGAGCAGGAGGGCTCCGAGGAGGGCGACGCGACGACGAACGTGCATGGCGATCCCTTTCTGACTGGAGGCCGCCCCGACCGAAGATGGGCTGCGCGGCCCGATGCCCCCATCGTAGTGAGGCTGGTTGGCCCTGTCGAGGCAACCGTGCATGCCGGCGTCGCCGGACAAAGGAAAACCCCGGGGGGCGGGACCCCGGGGCTCTCACGTCGATATGCACCTTGGTTGCGGGGGTCGGATTCGAACCGACGACCTTCGGGTTATGAGCCCGACGAGCTGCCGCTGCTCCACCCCGCTGATGGACTATAGCATGTCCGCCTACTGCGCCCGTCCACCGTCCCGGGCGTGTCGGGTCGTGGTCGGGATCGCTGCGTCCCGGGTGCTTACGAGCCACTTACACGGCGCATCGCCACCCTGTACCCCGCGCCATCATGGTGATGCCTGCCGCACCGAACGGTCGGCCGGACCGCCACCCCACGACGGCCCGACGTCTGGAAGCAAGAGGACACACCGATGCAGACATCCAGGACTCGCCTCGCGGCCGTCACGGCCGCCACCCTCGCGCTCGTCATCTCCGGGACTGCGGCCGTTTCCGCCCATCCTGGCGACCGTGAGGACTTCCCCGGCAACGGGATGGGCCTGGGCCAGATGGGTGGCCTCGGCTGGGATGAGACGGGCGGCCTCGGCCGGGGCGGCCTCATGCGCGGCCCGATGGGCGGCATGTTCGACGAGGCCATGGACGGCTTCGTGCGCCACGAGACCACCTATCAGACGGCGGACGGGACCGTCACCCGTCGCACCGACATGGGCACGGTGGCCAGCACGGGAGAGACCAGCCTGGACTACACCCTGGCCACCGGTGAGACTGCCTCGGTGACCACGGATGACGCGACCGAGATCATCGCCCTCAGCACAGAGACCATCGAGCTGGGACGCAGGGGCCTCATGCGCGAGCGGTGGGTGCCTGAGACGATCGCGCTGGCCGATCTCGCGGCAGACACCAACGTCGTCGTCTGGGCAGAGTCCCAGGCGGACGGCTCGTTCCTGGCCCAGCGCATCCTCGTGCGCCCGGCTGCTGACGCCACCGCCGATGACGCCACGATCGATGGCTCCACGGACGACGCCACCACCGGCGATGCCGGCGTGGGTTCTGAGATCACCCAGGTCCCAGCCTCTCCGGCGCCTGCTGACGCCTGACCCGACCCCCTCCTCTCCCCCCGCTCCGATCGACCGCCGGGCAGCCGCCCGGCGGTCGATGCTTGTCGGTGCCAGGAGGTCAGGGCCTGGCGCGGCCCACGATCTCGAGCGGCTCGAAGTCGTCGGCCAGATCGAAGCCGAAGACCTGGGCGTAGAAGGAGAGCTCCGCTTCCAGCGCACGTTGCCGGTTGGCGGCCTGGCGGAAGCCGTGGCCCTCGCCCTCGAAGAGCAGGTACGCGTGCGGCAGGCCGTTGCGGGCGAGGGCCGCCACGATGCCCTCCGCCTGCGAGGGCGGCACGATCTTGTCGTCTTCGCCCTGCATGACCAGCACCGGGCAGGAGATGCGATCGGCATGCCGGTCGGGCGACCGCTGCCGAAAGCGCTCCGCCTGCTCCGGGTAGGGGCCGATCAGGATGTCCATGTAGCGCGATTCGAACTTGTGGGTGATCTTCGTGAAGGCCTCCAGGTCGCCAAGGCCGAAGAACGAGGTGCCGGCCGTGAAGACATCCTTGAAGCACAGCGAAGCCAGCGTGGTGTAGCCGCCGGCGCTGCCACCCCGGATGGCCAGTCGCCGTCGGTCGGCCAGGCCCTGCTCCGCGAGCCAGATGGCCACACTCGTGCAGTCGTCCACGTCCACGACGCCCCAACGCTCGCGCAGCTGGTCGCGGAAGCGCCGGCCGTAACCGGTGGAGCCTCCGTAGTCGACGTCGACGACCGCGAAGCCACGGCTCGTGAAGGCCTGCCGTTCAAGGCTCAGCGCCGAGCGCGCCTGGCTTGTCGGCCCGCCGTGCGACATGACCACGAGCGGCGGCACCTCGCCCTCGAGCGCCCCGGCGTCGGGGTTGGTGGGCGGGTAGTACCAGGCGTAGGCCGTGCGGCCGCCGGAGGTCGGGAAGGCGATGTGGCGCGGCACGGAGAGGTAGCCGGGGTCGACGGTGAGGCTGCTCGACTCGCGCAGGCGCTCCTCCCGGCCACTGCGCAGATCGAAGGTCACGAGTGCCCGGGGTCGCGTCGTGAAGCCGCCGATGAGCGTGACCACCCCGTCACGCACCCGCAGGTAGTCGATCTCGTCGGCCGAGACTCCCAGGTCGCGCGGGGCCGCACCCGGCGCCACCGCCCAGACGCGCATGTCGCCCATGGCGAAGGAAGCCGCCACGACCGTGCCATCGGCGTCGATGCCGTAGTCGGAGAGACCGAAGACCCACTGCGGGCCGGCGAACTCGGCCTCCATGGGCGCCAGGGCCTCCACCTCCGTCGATCCCGACCGCCAGCGATAGAGGTTGTACCAGTCGCTGCGGTCGGAGACGAAGACGAGCGAGCCGTCCGGTGCCCAGCGCGGCTGCACCACGGACTCCTCTTCGCCGCCCGCGATGTGGACTGCCGAGCCGAGCCTGCCGTCGTCAAGGACCGGCGCCACCCACAGGTCCGTGCCGTCCCAGGGCATCTGCGGGAAGTCCCACGAGAGCCACGCCAGGTGGCGGCCGTCGGGGCTCAGGCGCGGGTCCGAGTAGAAGTCACGCCCGCTGGTCAGCTCGGTGATGGCGCCGTCAGCCAGGGACACAGCGCAGAGCAGGTTGCGCGCTTCGATGGCCGAGCCGCGCTGATCCTCGAGC
>JBFYUV010000143.1:0-7792 GCA_041299865.1 Chloroflexota bacterium | reverse complement strand
ACTCGCAAGGGCGCCGTTCGGGCCCGGATGGCGACACGGTTCCTGGAGGCCGACCGCGCCGGCGACGTCCCGGTCGCGATCGGCCGGGCCTCCGACTTCTTCGGTGCCGGGGCCCTCGAATCGAGTGCCGGTGAGCGGTGCTTCGACCCGATCCTGGCCGGCAAGGCGGTCCGGGTGCTCGGCGACCCCGACGCACTCCACAGCCAGACCTACCTGCCTGACTTCGCGCGTGCGCTCATCGAGCTCGGGCGCCGCGATGAGGCGCTCGGGGATGTCTGGCACGTGCCGACGGCCGAGGCCGTGAGCATGCGGCGGTTCATCGAGCTGGCAGCAGCTGCCGCGGGCACGAGCCCGAAGGTCGCGCCCACATCGAAGCCGATGCTGCGCCTGGCCGGCCTGTTCGTGCCGATCCTTCGCGAGATCCCGGAGATGTGGTACGAGTTCGCCGAGCCGTTCGTGCTCGACTCGTCGAAGATCCAGCGCGCCTTCGGGCTGCGACCGACACCGCTCGAGGAATCGATCCCCGCGACGGTCGAGTGGTACCGCCATCGGGCTGCGGCGGCTGCACCCAGCAAGGCGGCCGCCACGGCGGCCTGACCCGGCCGCGCAAGACTGCCAGCCTTCAGGTGCCGTGCGATGTCGGGTGGCAGACGACCGACCGGGGCTGGCCACTTGCCTCAGGACTCGTGGCCCGGCCACTCGCCACCGTCATCCTCGTCCCCGCGCCACGCCTCCAGGCCCTCGCGCACGAGGATGACCACGACGCCCAGCGCAGCCACTGGGTCGGCCCACCACCAGCCGAGGGCGGCATTGATCCCGACGCCGGCAAGGACCACGACTGACAGGTACCAGCACGCCTGGGTCTGCTCGGCATCGGCTGCCAGGGCGCGACTGCCCAGCGCCGTCGCCACCTGGCGCTTCGCGCGAGCCAGCCAGAGCATCACGCCGATCGAGAGGGCGGTGAGCGCGATGCCGACCGGGCTGGCCTCCGGCTTCTCCTGGGCGAGGAGCGTCGTGATCGCGTCGAAGGTGATGTAGGCGGCGAGTAGGAAGAACGAGGCGCCCACCAACCGCTCGGCGCGCCGCTCGATGGCTTCGATGGCCTCCTCGTCCAGCGTGTCGGTGGCCTCCCGGCGCAGGCGCCAGATGAGCACGAGGCCCGAGATGGTCTCGACGAAGCTGTCGATGCCGAAGCCGAGCAGCGCCACGCTGCCGGCAGCGAGCGCGGCCGTGACCGCGATGACGCCCTCGATGACGTTCCAGCCGACGGTCAGGTACTCCAGGTGGAGGGCGCGGGCGAGGAGGCGCGGCCGCGACTGGACGACGACGCTCACGTCAGCCAGCACCAGCACTGGTTGAACTGCGACCAGTGGTGGTAGCGGCCCTCGTTGCCTGGAGTACCGACGATCCAACCCATCGGCGTGTTGGCGAGGATGGCGGCACATGCCCGCGCGAGGTCGTCGTCGGTGGGGTGCCCATCGTCCATGGGTTCAGGGTAGCGACACATGGCACACGCTCGACACCATCAGCCATCATCCTGCCAGGTCGGTGGCATCGGAGCGGTGCCCGCAGATCCCCGGTGGACAGACCACCACGGGGGGATCCACCCGATCCGAGAGCAGCTCCGCGCACTCGTAGACTCGCAGAGAGGGAACCTGCCATGAATGACACGCCAAAGCCAGCCAAGGGCACCCCCGCGATGGACAAGGCGTCGGAGGGTTTCACGGATGAGGAACGAGCCGCGATGAAGGAGCGCGCCCGGGAGATGAAGGCGGAAGCCGGCCGCGCCACGCGCGCGGGCAAGTCGGACGGGGAGAGCGATGTGCTCGCGAAGATCGCCGAGATGCCGCAACCGGATCGCGCCATGGCCGAGCGGCTCCACGCGATCATCAAGGCCAGCGCGCCAGCCCTCGCGCCGAGAACGTGGTACGGGATGCCCGCGTACACCAAGGACGGCAAGGTCATCTGCTTCTTCCAGGCTGCCTCGAAGTTCAAGGTGAGGTACGCGACCTTCGGCTTCCAGCCTGACGCGAACCTCGACGACGGCTCGATGTGGCCGACCTCCTTCGCGCTGAAGGAGTTGACCGCGACCGAAGAGGCGACGATCGGCGCGCTCGTGCGCAAAGCGGTGAGCTGAGGACGAGCGGCCTGACCGGTCTGGCCCCGCCAGCTCGGCGCGCCAGCGCCATCGCCCCGCCGAGGGTGGCGCCTCAGACGTGGGGTGCGACGTCCTCGGCGAGCTGCGCCATCAGGTCGACCTGAGCGTCGTACTCCAGCAGCGGGAAGTGGCTCCGTGCAACGAACTCTAGAGGCACCCCGACCTGCTTGCGGATATCGAGCAGGGCGTCCACGAGCTCAGCCGGGGACCCAGCGTACGTCGCTCGGCCCTTCAGCAGCGCATCATCCGGGCGATCGAACGGTGGCGGAGACGGCGGCGGGAGCGGCCGGCTCGCCGAGGCCTCCATGTCGGAGTACTTCCACTGCATCGCCCACAGGGCCTCGCGGTAGCGGGCCAGCGCCTCCTCGCGCGACGCGCCGGGCAGCAGTACCGAGTAGTGGATGAACCGGAAGCTGGACGGGTCGCGGCCGATGCGCTCGCACTCATCGAGGACCCAGTGCACCTGCTCGACGAGCTTCTCGACCGGGGCATTGGCGAAGATGCCATCGGCGAGGCGCGCGGCACGCCGGATGGCAGGCTCCGCGCTGCCGCCGATGAGCACCGGGATCCGTGTCGATGGCCCAGGCCGGACGGCGAGCGTCGGTAGGTCGTAGACCGCGCCCTGGTGGGTGAACGGCTCGCCGGTCCACGCCTGCGGCAAGATCCGGAGGATCTCGTCCATGGCCGCCCCGCGACGGCGGGCATCGGCACCGAGCCCCGCGAACTCCACCTCGGACCACCCGAGTCCGAGGCCCAGGATCAGCCGGCCGTGGCTCAGCAGCTGGACCGTCGCCGCGTCCTCGGCCAGGCGCAGCGGGTGGTGCATCGGCGCGAGGATGACGCCCGTGCCGAGCTCGATCCGGGACGTTGCCTGCGCGAGCGCCGCGCTGACGACCAGGAGCGATGGCATGTACCCGTCATCGACGAAGTGGTGCTCGGTCGTCCATACCGAGGTGAAGCCGAGCCGCTCCGCCTCGACAGCCAGGTGGACCGTCTCGTCGTAGGCACGCGTCCAGTCAGACTCGCCTGGCCGAAGCTGCGCGCTGAGAAGTCCGAAGCCGAGTCCCATGACCACCGACGATACCAGTCCGGCAGATGGCTCAGGCGGCCGATGCCCGGGCGGCGCGTGGCGGTCTCCGCTTCACCGGGGACTCGCACAGGGCGGGTCCCGGGCGCCCTACGGTTCGTCGCCGGTGGCGACGGGCAGGTGTGCCGCCGACCAGTCGGAATACGAGCCCGGGTAGAGCAGCGGGTCAGGCATCCCGGCCACGCGTGAGGCCAGGATGCCCAGGCAGGCGGTCACGCCGCTGCCGCAGGCCATGACCTGGGGCTTGGTGGCTCGCGCGCCGTGGGCGCGCAGCAGGACCTGCAGGCGGTCGGCCGGCAGGAGTCGACCCTCTTGGTCCAGCAGGGTGGCCAAGGGCCGGTTGCGGGCGCCCGGGATGTGGCCCGGCACGCGGTCGACGGGCTCGACCTCACCCCGGTAGCGCTCCGACGCCCGGACGTCCACGAGGTCGATGGCTTCCGGGTCGGCCAGGATGGCTTCGCGATCGATGGTGCTCGACCAGCGGTCGGCGAGGCTGAGGCTCGTCCGCAGGTGCGTGGGCATGATCGGCGTGAGCTCGCCGCCGGCCGCCGTCCAGGCCGCCAACCCGCCGTCGAGGACCGCCACGCCGCGGTGCCCGAGCCGGTCCAGCATCCACCAGAGGCGTGCCGCGACCATGCCGTTGGAGGTGTCGTAGGCGACGATGGCATGGTCGTCACCGAAGCCCAGCTCGCCCATGCGGTCGGCGAAGGCCGCAGGGTCGGGGAGGGGATGTCGCCCTTGTCCGGCGGTCGCCGCGAGGTCGCGGTCCAGATCGACGAAGACGGCGCCGGGGATGTGCCCGGTCGCGTACTCATCGCGCCCCCGCCGCGGATCGCCAAGGTACCAGCGCACGTCTGCGATGCGCAGTTGCGGGTCGCCGATACGGCTGGCGAGCTCCGCGGCGCTGATGAGCGGGCTGCTCAGGTGCTGGCTCATGGCTTCGCGGTCACCCTTCCACGCTGTTGGCCGGCCCGATGGTCGCTGTCGTCCCAGGCGGGCCGCCAGCGTAGCGCAGGCCACATCCTCGGAGATGGACTCCCCGTGCCTGCCGGCGCAGCCCCGTGGGTGGGCCTTGGCCGGCACGTGGGTGCTGCAGTGTTCGCTGTTACGGCCGGGCGGCCATGCCCGATGACGTCCCGCCCGAAGTCCCTCCACCGGCCGGTCTCGGCGACCGCCTACCGGCGGCGGGCGGGCCGGCGCTCTCGTGTCTGCCGCTCGAACCTGGGCACGCCGTTGAAGAGGATCCAGCCTGAGATCAGGATGAGCAGCGCAACGGCGCCTGCCAGGATCGTCGCGAGGTCCACGGAGTCCTCCTTGGGTGCACGGTGTCGGTACGGTCGACCCATCCGTTGTGGCCCCATGTCCGCGCGGTTCCAAGGCCTCGATGGGACGGGTGGCCATGGCCAGGTCCGACCGTGGGCCGTCCCGTAGTGGCAAAATGCGCTTGCCCATCGGTACGCGGGCCGGTCCGAGGGCCGCCACGTCGGGGATCTGCGACGCCACTGCGGGCCTTGTTGCCACGTGGCGGCAGATCTCGACCAGTCAGAGGCGGGATCTGCCGATTCTTGCCGCGGTGCGACCAAGGTCGTCAGTCTCTGCCAGCAAGTGGCAAGGATCGACCGGATGCGGGCCTCCGTGGTCATCACCACGCCGAGATCTGCCGTCCAGCGGCAATCGGCCGGCCGGAGGTCCGTTGCGAGAAGGGATGCAGTGGCGTTGGCGGCTCGCCCCCGCCGGACCGACCTCTTGCGGTGCCTGGCGCCGGAGAGCCTTCTTACCCCTGTTCATCGCTCGCGCGAAGGCGGGTGCCTTGGCGATCAGCGCCGAGGCCCCGGCGGCCACGGGCCCTCGCCTCTCCGCCACAGCGACGACCGCGATGAGACTGAGGCGAGCGACCCGGAGAGCACCATCTCATCCGCAGCGTACCCCCGGACGATGCTACTGCTGTGCCTTGACTCCGAGTCCGACCGGGCAGGCCACGCCCGTCCCGTGGTCGGGGCAGTAGCCATTCGGGTTCTTGCTCAAGTATTGCTGGTGGTAGGGCTCGGCGTAGTGGAAGTCGCCGGCGGGGGCGATCTCCGTGGTGATGGCGCCGAAGCCCGCCCTGCTGAGCTCTGCCTGGTAGGCATCGCGCGAGGCCTCGGCGGCCGCCCGCTGCTCCTCCGAGCGCCAGTAGATGCTGGAGCGGTACTGGGTGCCCTGGTCGTTGCCCTGGCGCATGCCCTGGGTGGGGTCGTGGTGTTCCCAGAAGACGCGCAGCAGCTCCTCGTAGCTGATCCTGGCCGGGTCGTAGACCACCAGCACGACCTCCGCGTGGCCGGTCTTGCCCGTGCAGACCTCCTCGTACGTCGGGTTGGGCGTGTATCCACCGGCGTACCCGACAGCCGTGGAGATGACGCCCGACTTCTGCCAGAAGGCCTTCTCCGCGCCCCAGAAGCACCCCAGGCCGAAGATCGCCGTGTCAGCGCCATCCGGCCACGGCGGGGTCAGCGACGCACCGTTCACGTGATGCGGCTCCTCGATGACGATGGGAGTCGGACGCCCCTTGAGGGCATCCTCGGGCGCAGGCATGGTCGAGGGTCGTCGGAACAGGAACATGCGCCGATGGTAGCTGCTCGCCCGTGACGCACCCGTGACGCGCCCGTGACGCGGGTTAGGCGGGTGAGGCCGACCGTCGGTCCCGGGCCGGCTCGCGTGGGGCGAAGTCGAGCGGGTCGCGCTGGCCGACGTGCGCCAGGGGTGAGATCAGTCGAAGTCGAAGATGCCGCGCCCAGCCGAGAACTGGAGCACGAGTCCGCACTGCCGGCAGATCATCAGGACGAGCTTGTGGCTCGTGATACCCCACCGCGAATCCATCCGGCCCTGCTGCCGGTCGAACTGGGTACTGCCGCAGAGTGGGCAACGCAGGACGGGCTTGGCCGACTCCTCGGCCTGTTCCCAGGTCATGGGGACCTCCCTTGGCTGTCATCGACCGTCGCCAACACGAGGGTCGCGAAGAGGTGCTCCAGCGTCGCGGCCGGGTCGGTCGTCATGCCCGTGTGCGCTTCGGACGGCTGGATGACCGTCGAGGATGGCGCCACGAGCCAGTGGTAGCGCTCGGCTTGGCTCAGCGCGGCGATGGGTCCGCCGGCCGGGTCGCCGGCCGCGATGCGCTCGATGGCATCGAGGTGGCCGCGCACCTCGTCGGCGTCGCAGGCGGGGTCGAGCGCGCGCAGGCGGGCCTCGTCGAGCGAGAGCCGCGCGTCCAGGTACTGCCTGGGCCGGCAGAAGAGCACGATGCCCGCGTTCATCGATTCGCCCCGCTCCACGCGCGGGACGACGCGGATGATGGCGTAGGCGAACGGGTGGCGGGTCGGTTCAGGCGCCGGTTCGGGCACGCTCAGCCTCCTCCACGAAGACGCGCGGGGCCGTCAAGCGCTCGCGCAGGTAGTCGACGTAGGCGCGGCGGTTCTCCGCCATGGTCGCGAAGCCCGACCCGCCGGCCAGCCAGGCGTCAGGGATGAGTGCCACGAGCTCGGCGAGCAGGCCCTTCGTCGCCAGCGGCGCCAGGCGTGTGTCGGCGTCCACGATCGAGCCGGCGAAGGGGAGCAGGACGTGGTCGCGGATCTGCCCGAACGCGCGCCGCGCGTGCGCGGGATCGCGGGCGAGGTCCTCCCAGCGGTGCTGCACGCCCAGCGCCGCACCGTGGTCGATGCCATAGAGCCGCTTGTGCCAGACGAGCAGGTTGGGGTTGCGCGGCGTGCGGTCGATGTTGAGGGTGAAGGCGTCCAGCCAGACGAAGGCGGCCGCCAGCGCGGCATCCGGCGCCGGCCCCACCGCCGGCGTGAAGCCCAGCGCGCCGGGCAGGAAGTCGACCCCGAGGTTGGTCCCCGGCGAGCGGTCGAGCAGCTCCTTGACCTCCCAGTGCGGCTCGCCTGCCGCGAAACGCGCGTCGAGTTCGACGAGGACCAGCTCCGGCACTGGCAGGCCGATGGCCCGGGCCAGCTCGCCGACGATGACCTCCGCGATGAGCGCCTTGGGCCCCTGGCCGGCACCGTGGAACTTGACGACGTAGAGCCCGTCGTCGTCCGCCTCGCAGAGGCCTGGCAGCGAGCCGCCCTCGCGAAAAGGGGTCACGTAGCGGGTCGCGGCCACGGTGCGGAGCATCACCCGGAGTGTAGGGGCGTCCGTCGGCAGCGCGGCGGTCGCGGGCGCTACCATGGGCCCACCACAGCACCGAGGAGGGAGCGCCTTGTCGTCAGCCGGCCTGTCCGCAGACCCCGCCGAGTACCGGATCCGGCTCGCCGAGCAGACCGACCAGCAGCTGGACGCATGGACGATCGAGCTCCTGCGCGACCTCTCGATCCGCATCGGGGTGCTCACGGCGCTCGACCGCTACCGGCAGGCCACCGGCCTGGACGACGTCGGCATCACGAAGGTGTTCACGGCCGGCGGCGGCGCACCCGCCACCATCGGCCGCACGTCGGAGGGCCAGCTCATGGTCCCCGCCATCTCCCTGCACCATCTTGTGCCGGGCCTGCGCGCCCAGTCGGGCCGGGCTCGCGACC
>JBFYUV010000141.1:0-8208 GCA_041299865.1 Chloroflexota bacterium | reverse complement strand
GCTCGCGAGGCGATCGAGGCCCGGCTCGGGCGCGGCGAGGGCGCCCGTCGGGATCTGCCATTCGTGGCGCTTGGCCGCAGCGGCCACCGCACGACCGCGCGGGACGTCGATGCCATCCTCTCGGCTGAGTGGGGCGATGATCGCGATCGTTGACGCCGGGCCGCTCTACGCTGCGGTCGATGCTGATGATGACGACCACGCGCGCTGCGTCGACGTCCTCTCACGCCGCGATCTGGAGCTCCTGGTGCCAGCCCTCGTCGTGGCCGAGGTGACCTACCTGGTCGGGCGGAGGCTGGGCGCCCGGGCAGAATCCGCGTTCCTGCGTGGGTTGAGCGTGCTGGAGGTGGAGGCACCCGTGCTCGATGACTGGGCGCACATCGCCGACCTGGTGTCGCGCTACGCGGACTTCCCCGTTGGCGGGACGGACGCGTCGGTCGTCGCGCTGGCCGACCGGTACGGCACGGAGACCATCGTGACCCTCGACCGGCGCCACTTCAGCGCCATCCGCTCGGCATCGGGCCGCCCGTTCCGGCTCCTTCCGGACTGAATGGGCGAGTCCAGCTGGGCGTCGCCCGCCGTGGGTGGGCCGGGGGTCACTCCAGGGGCAGGACGGGCACCAGCCAGAGCAGGTCGCGCCGCTGTACCAGGTCGATGAAGAGCCGGTAGAGGCTGCTGGATGGCGCGGGTTGGCCGGTGGCGGCGTCGACCTCGGTGCCGGCCAGCGGAGCACGTACCTCGATGCGGGCCACGGCCGATGTCCCCTCCCCGGCCGGCCGGACCGACCCTGCCACCGAGGTCACGCCGCGATCGGTGAGGAGTTCGGCCAGGGACGCCTCGTACGAGGCCGCCAGGAGCGTCTCCAGCCGTCGCGGCAGGACCTCCGCCGCGATCGCCGCGTCGGCTTCATCGGCATAGGCGAGCGCGATAGTCACGACTTGCTCGGTGTCCGTCGCGCCGTCGAGGATGGCCACGGCATCGGCCGCGGGCATCGGCTCGAAGGCCTCGTCCAACTGGGTCAACAGCTCGGTGGCCGCTTCCGGTGAGCCGCCCAGGAGCCTGTAGATGTCCGGGCCGAGGCCCAGCATGCCGCCCGGCAGGAAGGTGGCCTGGATGAGCGGCACCGCAGGGTCGCCAGCAAGCGCGAGCGCGCGGTAGGTCGGGTCGTCGGCCAGCGAGTCGGCCTCGCCGTCGGCGGCCGCCAGTATGGCCTCCAGGGTCGCGAGGTCGGCGGAGTTCAGGATCTCCTGTCCCGAGATGGCCAGTGGCTCGCTGCGGCCGATCTCGCCACCGAAGGGCAGGCTCCGGTCGGCGCTGGCGAGGTCCACGTCCATCCCCGCGTCGCAGCCGGCGGCACCACAGAAGAGCGTTCGATCACCCGCTTCGGAGGCCGTGTAGCCGCGTGACGCGAAGGCGTCCGCGATGGCCTGCGGATCGAAGGCTCCGAGCAGGACGGAGCCATCCGAGGGCGGCGTGCCGAAGCTGAGATGGCGATCCACGTCGAGCAGGTCGAAGCCGACCACCTGCGGCCAGCCGCCGGCCATCAGGAGGCCACGAAGGAGGCCTGTGTCCCCGCTGCTGGCGCCCATGAAAGCCGCCAGCCAGAGCGAGGCGGCTGGATCGTCCGTCTCGATGAGTGCCAGTGCCTCCGCGATGGAGGCCGGCTGAGCTGAACCCGGCCGGGTGGCGACAAGGGTCTCCTGGTCCAGGTAGGAGACCGGCGATCCGGGTGCCACCGCGGTGTCCGGGACGCGCGCCAGCGCCTCCAGGAGTGCCGCACCGGTGCCGCTCGGCACGGGATCATCCGTGGCCGCGGTGGCCATGGACGCGACCGAGGCCAGGATGGTGGAAAGGGTCATGCTGAGGACGATCGACCTGCGGAGCAAGGGGAGCCTCCTGTGGTGGATGCCTGTGCGAGGTAGTGTGCCGCGGCTGCCTGTGCGACGCCTGACGTTCGCGCCCGCCTCCCGGTCAGGCGGGTTCGATGACCGTCAGCCGACGAGACGACCCGCGCAGGGCGGCGGCGGGTCGGCTGGCCGCGGGCTCGATCTCGCCGGCCAGGCGCCGGAAGCGCTCGACAGCCTCCGGCTGCAGCGAGTACCAGATCCACGTGCCGCGCCGCTCGCCGCTGATCCAGCCCGCCTCGCGCAGGACCTTGAGATGGTGCGACACGGTCGGCTGGCTGACCTCGCAGCATGCCGTGAAGTCACAGGCGCAGACGGGACCCTCGCTGGAGAGCTGGCGCAGGATCGACAGGCGCGTGGGGTCCGCGACAGCCTGGAGGAGCAGCACGTCCGGGTCCGTCTGACGTTTCACGCTTGACATCGTATCGATGTGTGCCTATATTTGCAACCGTCAATATATGCCACAGCGGCGGCCAGGCGATCCTGCGCCGAGCGAAGCACCGGCATCGTGGCATGCTGCTAGGCCAGGAAGGGACAGCGAGATGACCAACGAGATCCACGAACTCGTCCGCGAGCGTTACGCCCAGTCGGCCCTGGCGGTCCTCGACCTGGAGGCCGGCTGTTGCGGCCCCACCTCCGACTGCTGCGCCCCGGAGCCCGGCACCATCCAGGGGCCTGGGATCGGAGCGGACCTCTACAGCGCCCTCGAGCGCGACGAGCTGCCGGATGCCGCGGTGCTCGCCTCCCTTGGCTGCGGGAACCCCATCGCCGTGGCCGACCTTCGCGAGGGCGAGCGCGTCCTCGACCTCGGCTCCGGCGGTGGCATCGACGTGCTCCTCTCGGCGCGTCGGGTGGGACCCACGGGTCGTGTCTTCGGCCTCGACATGACCGACGAGATGCTGGCCCTCGCGGCACGCAACATCGCCGAGGCGGGCGCCACGAACGTCGAGCTCCTGAAGGGGAACATCGAGGCTATCCCGCTGCCGGCCGATTCGGTCGATGTCGTCATCAGCAACTGCGTCGTCAACCTCGCGGCGGACAAGCCGGCCGTCTTCCGCGAGATCACCCGCGTCCTCCGCCGCGGCGGCCGCATCGGCCTCACCGACATCGTGGCTGAGGACCGCCTCTCACCGGCGGAGCGTGCCGAGCGTGGCAGCTACGTCGGCTGCATCGCCGGCGCCCTCTCGTTCTCGGAGTTCGAGTCAGGCCTGCGGGCTGTGGGCCTCGAGGACGTCAGCGTCACGCCGACTCACACCGTCGCGGACGGCATGCACGGCGCCATCATCCGGGCCACCAAGCGCTGATCCCCCCTCGGCCGGGCCGCCCAGGCGGCCGTCAGACCGCGCCGCGGGATCGTGCCGGGCGTCCTACTTGGCTCGGTATGTCCGACGCCCGAAGAGGACAAGCACGCTGCGGCCGGTCGGGTCCATCCTCGGGATGACCCGCACCTCGAGCTTGTGTCGGCTCGCGACATCGCCGAGGGCCATCGCCATGGCGGGTAGGTTTGCCGTGCCCCGAGCGCTCACGGCACGGACATCGGCCTCGAGAGCCGCGGCGTCGCCTGCGTCTCCGAGCCACACGTCGAGCACGCCGCTCGGTCCGACGAGACGCAGCAGCGAGGCCTTGGACTCGATCGCCGGCAGCAGCGTCGGTGATCCGAGGTCGGGTTCGTTCAGATCCATCCGTTCACCCAGTGTCTCGTGCAGCTGGCTGGCGCGGGCAGGCCAGCGTCGTGGGGACGCTCAGGGCAGGCCCGACGAGCGGTGGGGATAGCCCGTCTGCACGGGCTATCCCCGTGAGCATCAGGCGGCGCGCACCTGGTCGGCGCGCGGGCCCTTGGGGCTCGCTTCGATCTCGAACGTGACGTGCTCGCCGCCGACGAGGCGGTCGAAGTCAAGCGAGGAGTCCAGCGAGTTGCGATGGAAGAAGTACTCCTTCGCATCCTCTGCAGCGATGAAGCCGAAGCCGCGATCGGCGACGACCTTCTTGATGGTACCGGTGGTCACGGGGACCTCCTTGGCGCTTCCCGAACTGGGAGGGCGGCGCACGGTCCGTTCGAGAAGGGGGTCGACCACGCGGAGCATCGCCACGAGTGCGGGCGAGCCTCCATCGTAGCACGCGCCGATCGGCCCTCGGATCACGAGGGGGGTGCCAGGGCAGCCTCGGGTTCGGCGGGCGCCGCGGGGTTCGACGCGCCGACCCCCCGATCGTGCCGTCAGACGGCACAAGCGTCAGCGGGGTGGGATGCCCCGTTCCAGCACCGGGCCCGCGGCCGCTGGACGTGCCGCCGGGCGGCACGGACGTCCCAGGAGCGCGGCCCAGAGGCCGGTGCTGTGGTGTTCAGCCGACGCTTGTGCCACCGGATGCAACGAACGGCGCCTGACAGACCCTGGAGCCGCCGGCGACACCGGTCAAGGACTATCGGCGCGGTGGTTTCGTTCCCTGGACCTGCCCGTGCGGCGTGACGGTGCCAGCCTGGGGGTACAGCCCGAACCGGATGGCCTGGTCCGGCCACTCCGGATCGTCGACCGTCCAGCGCCGCACCGTGGCGCCGCGCTCATCGAGGTGGTTGATCGAACCATCGACGCCGAGGACGAGCCTGCCGCCCTCGGCGAGCTCCAACTCGTGTGGCTTGAATCGGCGCCCTCGGGTCGAGGGCGTCCGCGGGGGTTCGCGCCCGCCGAGCTGGTCAGTCATCGCGGTCTCCTGTCCGGTGCAGGATGTGACGATACGTCGAAGCGGAGCGCCGTGCCGGCAGCGCGAGCGGACGTCACCGAGCTCGGCGAGCCGACCGCTTGACCGTCCGGGTCGCCCGGGCCACTGGGCCCGCGTGGTTCGCCAGCGACGTCCCCTGGAACCCAGCTACAGGTTGCCCTTCTCGTCGAGCAGCTGGCCGTCCGGCCCGCGTAGCTGCAGCACCACGGCGGCCATGCCCACGGCGTGGGTCGAGCAGCTGAGGCAGGGATCGTAGGCGCGGACGAGGGCGGAGACGCGGTTGACGGCGCCCTCCGCGATCTTCGTGCCGTCGATGAAGCGCGTGGCCACCTGGTGGACGCCACGCCCGATGGCCAGGTTGTTGTGGCCGGTGGCGACGATGAGGTTGGCCCACGTCATCGCGCCATCGTCGTTCACCTTGTAGTGGTGGATGAGGGTGCCACGCGGGGCCTCGATGATGCCCACGCCCTCCAGCTCGTTGACGCCGGCATGGGCGCGCACCTTGGTCGAGAGGATGCCGGGATCCTCGAGCAGCTCCGTCAGCCGCTCCAGCGCGTAGGTGGCCTCGATGAGCCGCGCGTAGTGGTAGTGGAAGCCACTCTGCACGATGCGCCCGAAGCGCTGCCGGAACTCCGCCAGCTCCGCGTCCGCCTCCGGGGTGCCGCAGCGCTCGGCCACGTTGAGGCGCGCCAGCGGCCCGACCCGGTAGATGCCGTCGGGATAGCCGACGGGCCGGAAGTAGGGCGCCTTGAGGTAGGAATCCGGGTGCGTCGCCTCCCCGATGTAGGTGGCGTAGTCGGCGGCCGCGACCTGGTCGACCACGATGGAGCCGTCGGCACCGATGAAGCGCAGGTTGCCGTCGTAGAGCCGCAGCGAGCCGTCCGGACCGACCGTGCCGCAGTACATGGTCGGGAAGTTGGAGAACGAGTCGATCTCATCGGGGAAACGCTCGACGGTGGCCTTCCAGAGCGCCAGCGTGCGCTTCAGGATGGCCATGGCCGCCGGCACCTCGGTCAGCGTCTGCTCGCGGGCCTGCGGGTCCAGAGGGGCATTGACGCCACCGGGCACCGTCCACGAGGGGTGGACGCGCTCGCGGGCCAGCCGCTCGATGACCGTCTGGCCGAACCTGCGCAGGGCGATGCCGTCCTTGAGGGCCTCCGGGTGTTCCGCGAGCAGACCGGCCACGTTGCGCTTGGCCGGGTCGCTATCCATGCCCAGCAGCAGATCCGGCGCCGAGAGGTGGAAGAAGGAGAGCGCGTGTGACTGCACGATCTGCGCGCAGTGGAGCAGCTCGCGCAGCTTGGCCGCCGTGGCCGGGATGCGCACCGCCATGATGGCGTCGCAGGCCTTCGAGGAGGCCAGCAGGTGGCTCACCGGGCAGATGCCGCAGATGCGCGCAGTGATGGCCGGCATCTCGTAGTAGGGCCGACCCTCGGTGAACTTCTCGAAGCCGCGGATCTGGGTGACGTGGAACTGCGTGTCCGCCACCTTGCCGTCATCAGCCAGGTGGATGGTGATGGTGGCGTGGCCTTCGATGCGCGTGACGTGGTTGATCTTGATGGTCGCCATGGCTGGTCTCCTGGCCTACCCGAACCGCAGCTTGGTGCCGACGTCCGGCAGGCGGCCTTCGATCAGCTCACCGAGGACCATGAGGATGGCGTCCGGCTTGGGTGGGCAGCCGGGGACGTGGACCTCGACGTCGATGAAGGCGTGCAGCGGCTCCGCCTTGCTGAGCAGCGGCGGCACACCGTCCGTGGGCACGCCCTGCTGCTCGCTGGCACCCTCCACGTAGACGCGCTCCAGCAGCTTGCGGGTGGGGATGCCGTTGCGCATGGAGGGCACGTTGCCCGTCACCGCGCAGTCGCCAAGCGCGACGACGATGCGGCTGCGCTCGCGGGCGATGCGGGCGAGGTGGAGGTCGTCCTGGCTGCTGACCGCACCCTCGATGACGGCCACGTCCGTGCCCTCCGGCCACTCCTGAGCATCCACGAGGGGGCCGAAGACGATGTCCGCCTTCGCCAGGACGTCGACGATGGCCTCGTCCATGTCCAGGAGCGACATGTGGCAGCCCGAGCAGCCGTCCAACCAGCAGGTGCCGATCTTGACCTTGTCCATCACTGGCCCTCGCGCATCGAGCTCAGGCCGCTGACGACGGCGCGCTCCTTGGTCATCTCCTCGACGCCCCAGCCCTTCTCGACGAGGGCGCCCGTCGGGCAGGCCTGCACGCACTTGCCACAGCTGGTGCAGGTCGTGGCCTCACCCCAGGGCCGCTGCAGCTCCGAGACGAGCCGCGAGGCGACGCCGCGGCTGGCGATGTCCCAGACGTGGGCGCCCTCGATCTCGGCACAGGTGCGCACGCAGCGCGAGCAGAGCACGCAGCGGTTGTGGTCGAGCACGTAGCGGGGATGCGACGTGTCGACGGTGAGTCGCGGGTAGTCGTAGGGGTAGCGCACGTAGGTCACGGCGTGCTCCTGCGCCAGCGATTGCAGCTCGCAGTGGCCGGACGAGACGCACACGGCGCAGATGTGGTTGCGCTCGGCGAAGAGCAGCTCCAGGGCGATCTTGCGGTAGGACTCCAGTTTGGCGGAGGTCGTCGTGACGGCCAGGCCCTCGGCGACGGGAGTCGTGCAGGCCGGCAGCAGGCGCGACGAGCCAGCCACCTCTACCATGCACAAGCGGCACGAGCCGACGGGGGTAAGGCCCTCCATGGAGCAGAGCGAGGGGATGTACTTGTCGTTCTCGCGGGCCACCTGGAGGATCGACTGACCCGCGGCGGCCGCGATGACCTCGCCGTCGATGCGGACCTTCACCTTCTCGGTCACGCCGACCTCCCCTATCGTTCGGCGCTGCGGATGTCGCAGCGCAGGCAGCGGGACGACTCGTCCGTGGCCGCCAGGACCGTGAGGCCGAGTGAGACCTCGGCATAGGACTGCACCCGCTCCGCGGCCGGCATCTCGCCGGACACGTGACGCCCGAAGGC
Organism: Chloroflexota bacterium; assembly: GCA_041299865.1. Classification (GTDB taxonomy): domain Bacteria; phylum Chloroflexota; class Limnocylindria; order Limnocylindrales; family CSP1-4; genus JAFMJV01. Next base: position 612 of record JBFYUV010000141.1, on the reverse strand, counting down.
GCTGGGCGGGTCAGGTGCCACCATCTCGTAGGCGAAGTCGGGGATGAGGCTGGGCGCGTCCTCGCGGTCCGTGAGCCGCCGATGGATGTTGCGGGCGGCCTTCTTGCCCAGGCCCATGGCGTTGGAGACGTTGGAGGCGCCGGTGATGAGGTCGCCGCCCGCGTAGAAGCGGTCACGGCTCGTCTCCAGCGAGTAGCGCTCGACCTCCAGGGTGTTTGTCTCCTTGACCTTGAGGCCGGAGGCGGCGCAGAAGTCCAGGTCGACCGATTCGCCCACAGCCAGGACGACGCTGTCGCACTCGAAACGGATGACCTCGTCGGTGGGCACCGGCCGGCGCCGGCCGGAGGTGTCGAACTCGCCGGGCCTGGTGCGGACGGCTTCCAGCGCCACCACGCGCCCATCCTGGTCGCCGATGATGCGGTGCGGCGCGGCCAGGTAGACGATCCTGGCGCCCTCGTGCTCGGCGGCCACGATCTCCTCCGCGATGGCGGGCATGTCCTTGCGCTCGCGGCGGTAGACGATGGTGACGTCGGCGCCCATGCGCAGCGAAGTCCGGGCGGAATCGATGGCGGCGTTGCCGCCACCGATGACGACGACCTTGCGGCCAACGGG
>JBFYUV010000140.1:0-7339 GCA_041299865.1 Chloroflexota bacterium | reverse complement strand
TCTCGCGAGGTCATCTGCCCCATCTTCGAACCTCCACCTGTGACTCGCGGCTGCACCAGCACCGTCCGGTCAGGGTCGCCCGGCTTCATGGCGCTGGTCGAACGGGGGCAGTGTATCCTACCCAGAATGCGGGCATACACACCTGTCGGCCGGCAGCGTCGCTCGACCCGGGCGTGAGCGGGTCCGTTGATACGGCCAGCCCCGGGGCACGCTCGCTGAGGATCTGTGTCATCGGCGATTCGATCGCCGCGGGCACCGGCGATCAGCGGTGCCTGGGCTGGCACGGACGCCTGGCCTCGCGGTTCATCACGGACCGCGCGGATCTGACGGTCTATCCGCTCGGCGTCCGCGGCGATACCTCGGAGGACGTGGCTCGGCGCTGGCAGGCTGAGGCCGAGGCGCGCCTGCCGACCGTCTTTCCCCGGGCGCTCATCTTCCAGTTCGGGCTCAACGACTGTGCCATGCGCACCTGGGACGACGGTCGCAGCGAGCGCAGGGTCAGCGTCGAGCGCTCCCTGGAGTGCACCCGTGCCACGCTTGCGAGCGCGGCTGCCAGGTACCCCACGCTGATGATCGGGCCCGCGCCTGTCGATGACGGTCGCCCGGGACCGCAGCTCGCAGCCGGCGTGCAGCAGCGCATCCGCAACGACGACATCCGCGACCTTGATGGTCGGCTCGAGGTGACAGCACAGGGCGTCGCCGTGCCGTACCTGTCGGTCTTCGCTGCGCTCGAGGGCGATGCCAGGTGGCGTCGCGCGACGCTCCTGGGTGACGGGGTGCACCCGTCGGACGAAGGCTACGAGGTCCTGGCAGGCCTGGTCGACGGCTGGCCGGCCTGGCAGGCCCTGCTGGCCGTCGCGAAGGGAGGGTCGTGATGCCGAGCTCCGTCCTGGCTGCGGTGCTGCGCCGCGTCGGTGATCCCCTCCGTGTGGAGCGACTCGAGCTTGCAGACCCGGGCCCAGGCGACGTCCTCGTCCGCCTGGGCGCTGGCGGGCTCTGTCACACTGACCTGGAGGTGATGCGCGGTGCCATCGCCATGCCCCTGCCCATGGTGCTCGGACACGAGGCTGCCGGCGTGGTCGTCGGCGTCGGTGAAGCCGTGCGGACGATCAAGCCCGGTGAGCACGTGGTGCTTTCATGGAACCCCGCGTGCGGGCGCTGTTTCTACTGCGTTCGTGACCAGCCGCTGCTCTGCGAGACCTGTGCCCGGGCCGCTGCTGCCGGCAGTCTCCCGGACGGCCGCAAGCCACTCCGTGATGACCACGGGCCAGTCGCGCAGTTCATGTTCATGGGCGCCCACGCCGACCACGTCATCGTCGCCGAAGCGGCAGCCGTGCCCGTTCCGCGAGAGCTGCCCTTCGCCATCGGTGCAGCCATCGGCTGTGGGATCACCACGGGGCTGGTACCTGCCATGGACTCGTCAACGGCTACCTTGCCCGACGCGGTCGTGGCGGTGATGGGCTGCGGCATCGTGGGGCTGTCGGCCATCGCGGGAGCACGCCTGGCGGGCGTCAAGGTCATCGTGGCCATCGACCGCTCCCTGGAGCGCCTTGAGCTGGCCGGTCGTCTGGGTGCCGACGTCACGATCGACACCAGCCGTGAGGATGCTGTGGCCAGGGTCCGCGATCTGTCGGCTGGCCGGGGTGCCGACCACGTCTTCGAGGCTGCCGGCAACGCCGAGGCCATGCGCACGGCGCTCGAGTCAGTGCGGCCGGGCGGGGAGCTCACGCTGCTGGGCAAGCTCGCGCTTCACGACGACCTGGTCATCCGCTTCGGGGCCGTGATGGGCAACAAGACCATCCGCCGCCTGGCATACGGCGGCGCCCGGCCTAAGCGCGACTTCCCGCGGATCGCGCGGCTCTACCTGGAGGGCCGGCTACCCCTCGATGCCCTCATCGACCGCGAGGTGCCCCTGGCCGACATCGATGCCACCTTCGCCGAGGTCGAGCGCGGTGCCCTGGTCAGGGCTGTGGTCCGGTTCCCGTGATCTCAAGCGACGCCGTGTGGCTCAGTCGACGTGGCTGACGAACTGCAGGAATGGAAAGTGGCCGCCCTCCGTGAGCCGTTCGGCGACGATGCCGCGGAAGTTCTCCGTCCAGCGCTGGTTGACGTCCAGCGGCTCGAGACGGCCGTAGCAGGTCACCGCGTCGGGCTCGCACTCGGCGTAGTAGAAGACCTCGTTGCCGCGCCGGAAGCCGGTGCTGTTGCGGATGCCGCACGCGTGCATGGCCTCCACCATCTCGGGCCAGACCTGGGCGTGACGCCGGTCATACTCCTCCTCGGTCCCCGGTACGAGCTGGATGGAGAACAGGGAGTACTGCATCGGCTGGCTCCTCGGTCAGGCTGGGCCGCTCAAGACACGGCAACGGGCCTCTGGCGTGCGGCGGACTCGGCTTGTCCTCGTCTCGTTCGGCTAGTATCCTAGCACGTATGCATACAGGGCCAGAGGGGACGGCCATTTGAGCGAGACGATGGGGACAGGTGTCGAGGCCGGGACGAAGCCGGACGACGCGCGGTTGGTCCTCGAGATGTCGGGGATCAGCAAGCGCTTCCCGGGCGTCCAGGCGCTCGACGACGTGTCCCTGTCCGTCCGTACTGGCGAGATCCACGCCATCGTGGGCGAGAACGGGGCGGGCAAGTCCACCCTGATGAAGATCTTGGCCGGTGCGTACCACGCAGATGTGGGCAGCATCCGCGTGGCCGGCAGGGAGGTCACCCTCGCCTCGCCACACGAAGCGCAAGCGCTGGGCATCGGCATGGTCTACCAGGAGCTCAACCTGGTGCCGGACCTCTCGGTGGCCGAGAACATCTACCTCGGCCGCCAGCCCGTCCGCCGGTTCCGTTGGGTGGACCGCGGGCGCCTGCGGCGCGCCGCCACAGAGCTGCTGGAGAGCCTGGCTGCGCCGGTCAGCCCGGACGCGCTCATCCGTGACCTCTCGGTGGGCCAGCGCCAGATGGTCGAGATCGCCAAGGCCTACAGCCAGGACCCGCGCATCCTGGTGCTGGACGAGCCCACGTCTGCGCTCACCGAGCACGAGACCGGCATCCTGTTCAAGACCCTCAGGCGTCTCAAGGCACAGGACATCGCCATCATCTTCATCTCGCACCGCCTGCGCGAGGTCATGGAGATCTCCGATCGCGTGACCGTCCTGCGCGATGGGCGGCTCGTGGGCTCACGGTCGATCACAGAGCTGGACCCCGGCCAGATCGTGCGTATGATGGTCGGCCGGGACGTCGCCGACCTGTTCCCCAAGCGCACGGTGCCCATCGGCGAGGTCGTGCTGGATGTCCGTGGCTACACCCGCGCCGGGGTCTTCGAGGACGTCAGCTTCCAGGTACGGGCCGGTGAGATCCTTGGACTGGCCGGCCTCGTGGGAGCCGGCCGCACGGAGGGCGCGCGCGCCATCTTCGGCCTCGACCCGCACGACTGGGGCGAGGCCCGACTCGACGGCAGGCCGGTCCGCCTCAGGAGCCCACGCGACGCAGTGAGGGCGCGCATCGGCTACGTGCCCGAGGACCGCAAGCAGGATGGCCTCGTGCTGGGCCTGACGGTTCGCGACAACACGGTCATGTCGATCCTGTCGGAGATCGCGCGAGCCGGCGTCATCACGCGCCACATGGAGACGCCCATCGTCGAGACCATGATCGAGCGCTTCCAGCTCCGGCCGCCCGATCCCAACCGGACCGTGGCGACCCTTTCAGGTGGCAACCAGCAGAAGGTGGTCATGGGCCGCTGGACGGCCGCCGTGCCGCGCGTCCTCTTCCTCGACGAGCCGACCCGGGGCGTCGATGTGGGTGCCAAGGCGGAGATCCACGGGCTGATGGGCGAGCTCGCCGCCCAGGGCGTGGCCATCGTGATGATCTCGTCCGAGCTGGTCGAGGTGCTCTCTGCCCGCGACCGCATCCTGGTCCTCCACCAGGTCCGCGTGACGGGCGAGCTGTCCCGGGCCGAGGCGACAGAAGAGCGCATCATGCTGGCCGCCACCGGGCAGGAAGCAGCTGCCGCATGACGATGAGTGCTGGCGAGCCGCGTCTGACGACGGAGCCTGGGGTCGAGCCCACCACGACGGTCCCGCTGACCGGACAGGCGCGCTCGCGCGTCCTGCTGCAGAACTACGCCATCTACCTCGTCTTCATCCTGCTCGTCGTGGCCGGCGCGGTCCTCCTGGGCGGCAAGTTCCTCTCCACGCAGAACTTCCTCAACATCGGCCAGGCGGTGACGTTCACGGGCTTCGCGGCACTGGGCATGCTCTTCGTGACCACCAGCGGCGGCTTCGTCGACCTCTCGATCCCGGCCGCCATGGGAGCTGCGGGCGTCATCACGCTGGCCCTCATGGACGGCGGCCTGGACCCGTCCGTGGCGATCCTCGCGGGCATCGCGAGCGGGCTGATCCTGGGCCTCGTGAACGGCGTCCTCATCGGTGTCGTGCGCACGAACCCGGTCCTGACCACGCTGGGTACCAATGTCGCCGCGCTCGGGGTCGCGCTGATCTTCACCCAGGGCGACTACGTCTACACCCAGGACCCCTTCTTCACGCAGATCGGTCAGGGTCGCCTCTTCGGCATCATCCCCAACATCATCGTGCTCGTCGCCATCGGCGCGGTGATGGCCCATCTCCTGCTGACCTATACCGTCTTCGGTCGCTGGGTCTATCCCACCGGCGGCAACTACTCCGCGGCACGGGCCGCGGGCGTTCCGGTCCGGCGGGTGATGATCTCCGTCTTCGTCATCTCCGGCATGTTCGCGGCCATGGGTGGCGTGCTCCTGGCTTCCGTGCTCGGGAGCGCTCGGACGACGGCCGGAGCGGGCATGGAGTTCAACGCCATCGCTGCGGTCGCCATCGGGGGCAACAGCATCTTCGGCGGGGCCGGTACCGTGGCGCGCACGGTCATCGGCGTGCTCATCGTGGGCGTGCTCAACAACCTCATGGTCCTGCTGGGGATCCCGGCGGAATCGCAGGACATCGTCAAGGGCGCCCTCATCGCGGGCGCCGTCTTCCTCGACCTGCGGCTGCGGAAGTGACGGCATGAACCCTCGCACCATGCGCCTCATCGCCGAGAACCGCATCTACATCTTCGTCGTCGTCGCCTTCGCCCTGGCATTCCTGCTGGTACCCCAGCTGCAGGGCGTGCTGCCGATGAAGAACCTGGTCCAGCGCGCCACCATCGACGGCATCATGGCCGTGGGCATGACCGTGGTGCTCCTGTCCGGCCAGCTCGATCTCTCAGTCGGCTCCATCCTCGCCCTCTCCGGTGTCGTGGCACTCGGTCTCCAGGGAGACATCGGCCCCATCCCGGCGGCGTTCGCCGGGATCCTCGCCGGTGGCCTGGTCGGGGTCGCCAACGGGCTTCTCGTGGTCAAGGCCGGCATCAACTCCTTCATCGTGACGCTGGCGTCGATGATCGCCGTGCGGGGCATCGCCCTCACCATCTCGGGAGCCGGGCCGATCCGTGGCGTGGACTCCGCGTTTGGCCCGAGCGTGGACAAGGCGATCTTCGGCCCCATCTGGAAGGATCTGCCGCTGGGCACCTTCCTGACGCCGCGCATCCTCATCTTCCTCGCGCTGCTCCTGGTCGCGCACGTGATCCTCCTCCGCATCCGCGAGGGCCGCAATGTCTACGCCGTGGGTGGCAACCCGGAGGCAGCCCGGCTGTCGGGCATCAACACCGAGCTGTACACGATCGGAGCCTTCGTCTTCTGCGGCCTCACCGCAGGCCTGGCCGGCACGCTGCTGGGGCTCAGCCTCAACACGGGCACGCCCACGGTGGGATCAGCCGGCGCCCTTCCCGTCATCGCCGCCGTCGTCATCGGAGGCACGGCCCTGACGGGCGGCTCGGGGTCCATGCTCAAGACGCTCATGGGCGTGCTGCTGCTCGCCCTCGTGAGCACGGCCATGAACCTCTTCGGTCTGCAGGTCTACCTCCAGAACGTGGTCCTGGGCGTGGTCCTCATCATCGTCGTGCTTATCGACTCTCTCTACAGCGCGTGGCGCACGCGCTTGGTCATCGCTGGGCAGCCCGGATCGACGCGGGCGACCCCGTGACAGCGAAGTCCGGTCGCAGGTAGGAGGAGGCGGAGACCGCGAGAACACCCGTTCCGTCTCGTGATACGGAGGAGTCACGAGCCCAGCTGTCTATCACGATCGAACCCATCATGAGGAGCACCACATCGACATGAAGACCACATACAGGATCCTCGGCATCGTGGCCACGATCGCCATGGCTGCCTCAGTCCTCGCTGTCCCCGTGGCTGCCCAGGACGAATCGGCAGCGCCCGCGGAGGCGCAGTTCACCGGCTGCCTGGCCGCACCCGCGTCCACCACGCCGTACTCCGCCCGCATCAACCAGCAGATCGCAGACTACGGTGCCGAGAAGGGCATCGCCTTCACCGTCTTCTCGGCCGAGCAGGACACCCAGAAGCAGGTCGACCAGCTGCGTGACTGCATCGCTCTGGCGCCTGACATCATCGTCCTCATCGCCAACGACGTCGAGGCCCTCTGCCCGGTCCTCCAGGAGGCCAAGGACGCCGGCATCCCCGTGCTCACCAGCAATGCGGGCGTCAACTGCACCGACCTGGTGGAAGGCTTCACGGGCCCCAACTACACCCTCCAGGCACAGATCCTGGCGCAGTACACCTGTGACAACCTCGCGACCGAGGGCCAGGTCCTGAACGTCGGCATCGTCCAGGGCGACCTGGGCTACTCGGCCGAGATCGAGCGCACCGGTGGCTTCGTCGAGAAGATCGCCGAAACGTGCCCCGACAAGGTCAACGTCATCGACATGCAGTCCGGCAAGTGGAGCCAGCAGCAGTCGCTCGAGGTCGCGCGCGACATGGTCACCAAGCATGGCGAGGATCTGGGCATGATCTATGCCGAGGACGACACCATGGGTGCTGGCGTGGCCGACGGCCTTGAGCAGTCAGGCCTCCAGCCCGGCGAGGTCATCCTCGTCGGCATCGGCGGCAACGTCGATGGCTTCCGGCTCATGGACGAGGGCTGGATGCAGGCGACCATCTATCAGTCCCCCTTCATCGACGGCACGCTGGCGGTCGACACCGCCTTGCGTATCCTCGCCGGCGAGGACATCGAGGACCGCATCGCCATCGACTCGCCGGTCATCACCCCGGACAACATGTCCGAGTACGAGCCGGCCTACTAACCAGGCCCCAGCGCACGGCTGACGGGTGGTCACGTACGACCACCCGTCAGCCCGCAGATCCCCGATGGCGAGCCGGTCACGTCCTCCACACCGGCTCGCCATCACGTTCATGGCAAGACTCGGAGACCCACGACATGCAACCTCGAGTGGCCATCATCACGGGTTCATCCAAGGGCATCGG
>JBFYUV010000137.1:0-2514 GCA_041299865.1 Chloroflexota bacterium | reverse complement strand
GCTCGGCCGTGCGCTTGGCGGCGAGGTTGGCCGCCGTGACCATGGCCATGATCGTGCTGGCCGGTTACCCCGAGGAGCTGGCGATGCTGGCCGGCATGGCCGTGGCCATCACCTGCAGCATCGTCAACGCCACGCTGGCGCGCCTCTTCCAAGCCCCAACCTTCATCGTCTCGCTGGCCACGGCGGGCATCTTCACGGGCATCGCACTGGCCCTGACCGAGGGCATCATCCAGTTGGTGCCCAACAACTTCACGTTCTTCTCGAGTACCCGGCTGCTGGGCGGCAACCTGCCGCTCATCTTCCTCATCAGCCTGCTGGGATACGTGGCCGTCGGCTTCCTGCTCCGCTTCACTCGCATGGGCCGGCGCACCTATGCCATCGGCGACAATCCGCGCGCTGCCTTCCTGGCCGGCATCGACGTCTCGCGCTCGACGGTCCTGCTCTTCGCCATCAACGGCATCCTCATCGGGGTGGCGGCCATCATGCTCATCTCGCGCATCGGCTCGGCCTTGCCGTCGACGGGTGCCGGCCTCGAGCTGCGGGCCATCGGTGCCGTCGTCATCGGCGGCGTGCCCATCACCGGCGGGCGCGGTGGCGTCGTGGGTACCTTCTTTGGCGTGCTCCTGCTGGGCGTCATCTCCAACATGCTCAACATGCTGCGCATCAATCCCTTCCTCCAGGAGATCGCCTTCGGCGGGCTCATCGTGCTGGCCATCGGCATCAGCTGGCTTCGCACCCGCGTGGGGTCCGACCGCTGAGGGCGGCCCGGCGGTCCGGCACGAGACGTCCCTCTCCGACCTAGGATTCGGATGGGACGCATGAACGACGACCACCTGACCGATCGGCACTCGGAGGCTCGCACGATGACGCAGCTCGGTATCAACACGTGTTTCGCGGTGAAGCGCTGGCCCCGGCCGGTTGACTGGGCGCCGATCGTGCGCGACGAGCTTGGTCTGGACCTCGTCCAGGTGTCGTTGGACCTCGTGGACGTGACCCGGGATGCCGACTCGCTCGCACGAGACGTCGATGAGCACCTCGAGGCGGCGGCACGCTACGGCATCCGGCTTCATTCAGCCTTCACCGGTCTGGCCGGGTATTCCTCGAACCTGCTGCTCCACCCGAGCGAGCGCGAACGCGACGCCGCCGAGCGCTGGTACGAGCGCGCCATCGACTTCGCGGCTCGTGTGGGCGCGGTATCGGTGGGCGGCCACGTAGGGGCGTTCAGCGTCCCTGACTGGGCCGAACCCGCCCGCCGAGGGCAGCTGTGGGAGGAGCTCAGGGTCCGGCTCGGACGGCTCGCGGGGGTTGCGCGCCGCCGCGGGCTCGAGGGTCTCCTCGTCGAGAACCTCGCGGCCCGGCGTGAGCCATCGACCATGCCCGACATCGAGTCGCTCATCACGGCCGGAGACTCGGAGCACGTCCCCGTCCAGCTGTGCCTGGACGTGGGGCACATGTGTGTGCCCGACACGGAGGGTGAGGAGCGCGACCCGTATGCGTGGCTTCGCATGCTGGGCGGGCGGGCCTCCGTCATCCAGATCCAGCAGGGCGACACGGAGGGGGACCGCCACTGGCCCTTCACGGCACGGTATGCCGAGGTGGGCAGGATCGATCCCGATAGGGTGCTTGAGGCCCTTGGCCCGGACGCCGAGGCGCCCCTCGTCCTCGAGGTGATCCCAGCCTTCGAGGCGCCCGATGCCGGCGTGCTTGCGGACCTCGCCGAATCGGCTCGATGCTGGCGCGAGGCCATAGCGCGAACCGAGTACCCTGTGGTGTGAATACGTCGCTGAGCGGAGGGCCTGGATGGAGACCTGGTTGATCATCGGGATCATCGCAGTGGTCATCGTTGCTGCGGGGATCCTCATCTACAACGGCTTGGTGCAGAAGCGCCTGCGCATCGACGAGGCCTACGCCCAGGTCGAGGTGCAGCTGAAGCGGCGCTGGGACCTCATCCCCAACCTCGTGGATGCCGTCAAGGGCTACATGGGCTTCGAGCAGAAGGTCCTCACCGACGTCACGGAGGCGCGCGCCAGCGCTGTCGCCGCGGGCGCCCAGGGACCAGCCGCGCAGGCCCAGGCGGAGAATGCCCTGACCTCGACGCTGCGATCGCTGTTCGCGACGGTCGAGAACTACCCCGATCTCAAGTCCAACCAGAACGTTCTGGAGCTGCAGGAGCAGTTGACCACGACGGAGAACCAGATCAGCTTCGCGCGGCAGCACTACAACGCCACGGTGCTCGACTACAACAGCGCCATCGCCACGATCCCAAGCGTCATCATCGCTGGCCCGCTGGGCTTCCGGAAGCGCGACTTCTTCGATGCCGAGCCGGAGGCGTCGCAGGTCCCGGACGTGGACCTGGGCTTCGGTGGGGATGACGACACGCCGACCGGCGCCGGCGCCGGGACTGCTCCCGCTCCCCAGCCGCGACCGGCCGCACCGCCCCCACCGCCCCCCCAGGCCCCCCCGCAGCAGGGCTATCCGCCCCCGCAGCCGCCGCAATGCTATCCGCCCCAGCCC
>JBFYUV010000136.1:0-17101 GCA_041299865.1 Chloroflexota bacterium | reverse complement strand
CCTCGGCTCTCCGCGCCCGCGGCTTCGGCCGGGGGCCCGGGGATGCATCGAAGCCGCGTGGTGCATCGCAGCCGCCGACTGGCCGGCCTGGGCCTGGCCTGCCTGCTCGTGGTGTCCGGCTGCCTGGGTGAGCAGACCCCTTCGCCGCGACCCTCGTCTCCCGCCTCGTCCACTCCGGCCTCGTCCGTGCCCACGTCTTCGCCGCTGTCCTCGTCGTCGCCCTCGCTCCTGCCCGTGCCCAGCGACACCGTGGTCGCCACGACCGCTCCCACGGCAGAGGCCACCCGGAAGCCCGCGGCGCGATCGCGTCAGACCATGGTGGTCATGGCAGCCGACCCTCCGACCCGCCTGCTGCCGCCCGCTACCAACCCCACGGAGGAACTCCTCACCGACCTGCTCTACGACCCGCTGTACCGCCTCGATGATGCCTTCCAGCCGGTGCCCGAGCTGGCGCGCGACCTGCCCGAGGTCAGCAAGGACGGGCTCACCTGGCGCATCCCCATCAAGGCCGATGCCCGCTTCCACAACGGCCAGAAGGTCACGCCGGAGGACGTCATGTTCTCGCTGCGCATGGCCGCCTCACCCTCCTGTCCGCTTGGCCGCGACCTCTGCGCCGCCGTCCGCGACCACCTCGCGGCGAGTCCTGAGCGCGAAGAGGACGAGGTCATCGTGACCCTCACCGAACCCCACGCTCCTTTCCTGGCGGAGGCTCTGGGCCGCCTGCCCATCCTCTCGGAAGCCGCCGTCACCTCCGCCACCGCGGACCTCATCGCGGCCGCCGACCGCCTGAGCCAGGATCGCCCGGACGCGGTGGTGGATGCCATCACGGAGCAGATGCTCCGCGCCGCCTGCGCCGACGCCGATCCGCCGGATGGCTGCCGGCTGACCGACCACCGCCCCCAGCTGGAGCGCATCTTCAGCCGCGCCGGACTGCAGCTGCCCTCCGAGGTGCCCTACACCGACGAGAGCGGGCTCTTCGACGAGGACGCCTACGTGGGCCAGCTGCTGGAGCGGCTGGCAGCGCTCGGACAGGTGTTCACGACCACCGACGCGGACAAGCGATCGGCTGCCCTCGGGCTCCTTGACGCTACCGTGGCGCCCCTCGGCGGCGGGCCCTACCGCCTGGCCGGGATCGAGGAAGACGGTGACTTCGTCCTCGTCGCCAACAAGGAGCACACCAGGACGGCACCGGCGATCGACCGCATCGTGATCGATGTCGAGCGCGACCCATCCGTGGCCGTCACGCGCCTCCTGGGAGGGGAAGCGGACTGGATCCTGGAGGTCGGCCCGGAGCTCGGGGACGCCGTCACCGGCATCGAGGGTGTCAGCGCCGCGCCGCGGCCCCTGGACCTGCAGTACGGGATCCTCTTCAACGTGCGCCCCGAGCGTGTCTACTTCGACCGCGAGGCGCGCCGGGCCTTCGCCCTCTGCCTCGACCACGAGGCCCTGGCCACGCGGCTGGACCCCGAGCGCGCCACGGCCACGACGCCCTACACGGCGGACTCCTGGGCGCTGCCGGAGGCCACCCCCCAGCCCCGCGACGTGGCCGCTGCCATGGGCTTGCTGGATACCGCCGGCTGGCTGCCCGGCGAGGATGGCGTGCGGGCGCGCGATGGACGCCGGCTCTCTTCGACCATCGCGGTGCGCCCCACCAGCGTGGACCTCTTCACCTTCGCCAACGAGGCCGCCGCCCAGCTGGCCGAGTGTGGCATCGAGCTCGTCGTGGAGGAGCTCGACCTGACCGGGGGGACCATGCTGGACCAGCTGCTCTGGCCCAACGACTTCGATACGCTGCTGCTGGCTCGCCTGCTCGGCCCGGACCCCGACAGCGCCGTGCGCACCTTCGAATCCTCGCGCATCACCACCGAGGCGAACCAGGCCGATGCCAACCCCAGCGGCTTCACCTCGTCGCTGGCCGACCACCTCATCAGCTCCGCGCGCGAGACGCTCGACCCGGCCGAGCGCGCCGAGGCCTACGCCGGCGTCCAGGACCTGCTTGCACAGGACGTGCCCTACTGGCCGCTCTGGTACGAGTCGGCGGTGAGCGCACTCTCCACGCGAGTCCGTGATGCCGACGGCCCCGTGGACCCCTCCGCGCCGCGCTTCGACTGGGACATCTCGAGCTGGTCGCTGGCGGCCACGGACGAGGAGTGATCGTCAGGGCCGGTCTGCCGGGGCCTCTTGCCCGCGAGTTGCTCAGGGGACCATCGTCGCCTCAGGCAGGGACCTTCGGCCCTGTGGTGGACCGGTTCGTTGAGCGTCCATATACTCCATACGCTTGCAGTCCCTTCACGGGACACGTGTGCCTGTGCGCACGGTCAGAGGGTGTGGCTGCAGACGAGAGTGCGCTTCGCGATCGTCGCCACCAAGGCGGGGACGCGCCTACAGGGGAGGAACCTCTCGCATGAGTCCACGAACTCGAAGAAGCTTCGCCTTCGGCGCGGCGTTCGTGCTGGCGGCGTCCGCACTGACGGCCGCGCCAGTCGCCGCCCAGGAGGAGTCGTCGCTGATCTACGCCATCGATGGCGAGATCTCCTACCTGAGCAACGCCAACAGCGACGTCCCCTCGGCCGAGGCGGTGCAGTGGCTCTACAACGGCCTCTTCATGTATGACGACACCCTCACGCCGGTGCCGGACCTCGCCGCCGGGCCTTGGCAGATCAGCGAAGACGGCCTGACCTGGACCATCGCGCTCAAGGACAATGCCTACTTCCAGCCCACCGGCGAGCAGTTGACGGCCCAGGATGTCGTCTTCACCTACCAGCTCGCCAACAGCGCCAACTGCCGCTTCAACCCGGATACCTGTCTGGGCTTCGTGACGGTTACCCCTGAAGGCGCTACCGAGCCCGTCAACGTGCTCCAGGACGTCAAGGCCATCGACGACTTCACGGTCGAGTTCACGCTGGCTGACAAGTACGCGCCCTTCGCCACCACCGCCAGCACGCTGCAGATCAACAGCAAGAAGGCCGTCGAAGAGGCCTTCGCGGCCTTCCAGGAGCAGACCGCGGACGTCAACGCCGCTGACGTCGATGCTCTCCTCGGCAAGATCACGGCGGAGCGAGATGCCGTGGCCGCCGAGCTCGAGGCCAACCCCGACTCCACGGCCGTCGCCGACCTGGCCCAGTTCCAGGCCGAGGCAGAGGCCCTCATGGCCGCCGCCGACCTGCCCCTTCCGGACCAGGCCAACTTCGCCGCAGAGGACGGCAGCCTGGACGTGACCGCCTATGTCGAGGCCCTCGAGGTCGAGCTGGCCAACCTGAGCCTGGTGCTCAACTCGGCGGAGATCGATCAGATCGCGGCCGCCTACCCGCTGCTCAGCATCTCCCGGGCGCCCGTCGGCAGCGGCCCCTTCTATGTGACCGAGTTCCGCCCCGGCCAGGACATCACGGCCAAGCGCAACGACCTCTACCACTGGGGTCCCGCTGCGTTCGACACGCTCTACATGCCCATCATCAAGGACGATGTGGCAGCTTCGTCAGCGCTGGCCGGTGGTGACATCGACTGGAAGTACTCGCTGACCGCGGACGGCTACGCGCAGCTGGCAGACGCTGCCGGCCTCAAGTTCGCGCGCTACCCGGACTTCGGCTACTTCGGCCTGCAGTTCAACCTGCGCCCCGAGCGGCTCTTCGCCGAGAAGGCCGTGCGCCAGGCCATGGCCTACTGCATCGACAAGGACGCCACGGTCCAGGCCGCAACGGACGGCCAGGGCGTCGCCATCTACGCTGACATCCCGCCCGCATCGTGGGCCTACAACCCGGACATCCCCAAGTACGCGTACGACGTCGAGAAGGGCAACGCCACCCTCGAGGAGGCCGGCTGGGTCGATCCCGATGGCGATGGCATCCGCGAGAAGGATGGCCGCCTGCTCCAGACCAAGATCCTCGTGCGTGCCGGCAAGCCCGACCGCATCAAGTTCATGCAGCTCCTCGCCGACCAGGTCAAGGACTGCGGCTTCGACATCGCCATCGAAGAGGCTGACTTCGGGACCGTGCTGCTGCCCGGCCTCGAGTGGCCCCTTCTCATGACCGGCCAGACGGAGCAGTGGGACGCCTACTTCGGCGGCTGGAGCACCAGCTTGGATCCGGACCCCTACTCCTTGTGGCACTCCAACAACTGCGTCACGGAAGAGCTTCCGGACACCTACAACTACATCTGCTTCCAGAACGAGCGCGCTGACGAGCTCATCGAGGCCGGCCTCAGGGAGCTCGACCAGGCGAAGCGTGCTGAGATCTACAAGGAATTCGAGGCCATCATGGCCGACGAGCTCCCCTACCTGTGGGCCTGGTCCGACGAGGCCAAGGAAGGCCTCGCCATCGGCATCAACGGTGAGAACGAGTGGACCGAGGAGCTCATGACCACCCCGACGTGGTTCTATGAGCTCGAGAAGATCAACGTCGGCGGTGCCACGACCGCTGAGTGACCGCACTCCACTGCTAGGAGCTTGAACGTGGCCTAGGCCACGACATCCGGGGGTCGCCCCACGGCGCCCTGAGCCCCGAGGGCGACCCCCGCACTAATCCCCCCCGACCTTGGCGGATCTCGCGTTGCCAACACCCACGGCCCTGTCGCCGCACCATCGAGACAGCTGATGTTCCAGTACATGGCTCGGCGGCTCATCCAGGCCATCCCCATCCTCATCGGCGTCTCGATCATCGTCTTCCTGATCGTGTACGCGGCACCGGGCGATCCCACCGATCGGTTCCGCACGCCCCGCGTGCCACCCGCGCAGATCGAGGCGCTCATCCGCTCCTATGGCCTGGACAAGCCGCTCCCCGAGCAGTACCTCGCCTGGGTCACCACCTTCTTCCAGGTCTGGAAGCCGGAAGCCTGGGGCTACAGCTTCCAGGACGGGTTGCCTGTGTTGCAGAAGGTCATGAACCGCCTGCCCGCGACCTTCCTGCTGATGGGTGTCTCGCTCATCATCACCGTCATCTTGGCCATCCCCATCGGCATCCTGGCCGCGGTGCGCCAGTACAGCTGGACGGACAAGATCATCACCACCACGGCCACCATCGGCTACGCGCTGCCTTCCTTCCTGCTGGGCACCTACGTGCTCTGGCTCGGCGGCGTGCTCATCAAGCAGTGGACCGGTGGTGCCATCGGCTTCCCGCTCTTCGGCATGGAGAGCCTGGGCAAGCGTGGTGATCCCCTCGACGTGGCCTGGCACATGGTGCTGCCCGTGACGGCGCTGGTCATCCTGGGCGTGGCCTCCTGGAGCCGCTACATGCGCACGTCCATGCTGGATGTCCTGCACCAGGACTACGTGCGCACGGCCCGCGCCAAGGGGCTGCCGCGCCGCAAGGTGCTCTACAAGCATGCCCTGCGCAACGCCCTCATCCCCATCGTCACCCTGCTGGGCCTGTCCATCCCCGTGCTCATCGCGGGCGCCGCCATCACCGAGACGATCTTCACCTGGCCCGGCCTGGGCTCGATGTACATCGAGGCCGTGCGACTGCTCGACTACCCGGTCATCCTGGCCCTCGTCATGCTCACCGGCATGTTCGTCATCATGGGCAACCTCCTGGCCGACCTGCTCTACGGCCTGGTGGACCCGCGCATCAAGTACTAGGGAGACCCGTCATCGCCACGGTCAAGCCCCACGACGCCGTCGCGCCGATCGCCGCCACGCCGGCCGTGACCGCTCCGTCGGACACGGTGGATGAGGTCGACCTTGCCCCGGTCCGGACGTACTGGCAGCTCGTCCGACGTCGCTTCCTGCGTCACCGCCTGGCCGTCATCTCGCTGGTCATCCTGGCCGTGCTCATCGCCTACGCGACCATCATCCCCTTCTTCACTGGCGACCTCTACAAGGATCCCAGCCTCCAGAAGATCTGGGCGCCACCGTCCTTCCCGGAGGCGCCGCTGGGCTATGACGAGATCGGACAGAACGTCTTCGTGCGCCTGGCCAAGGCGACGCAGACCTCGCTCATGGTGGGCTTCGCCGCGGTCTTTATCATCGCCGGGCTGGGTAGCCTGGTAGGAGCCATCGCCGGCTATGTCGGCGGCGCCACGGACAACATCCTCATGCGCTTCGTGGACGTCGTCCTGACCTTGCCTGTGCTCTTCCTCATCCTCATGATCGTGGGCTTCTTCGGCCAGGGCAACGTCTGGGTCGTCATCATCGCCATCGGCATCACTGGCTGGACCCTGGCGGCCCGCCTCATCCGCGGCGAGTTCCTGATGCTCCGCGAGATGGATTTCGTGGCCGCTGCCAAGGCGCTCGGTGCCAGCCACCGGCGCATCATCTTCCGGCACATGCTGCCCCCGGCCACCGGGCCGCTCATCGTGGCATGCGCCATCGGCGTCGCCGACGCCGTCGTCATCGAGGCAGCGCTCTCCTTCCTGGGCTTCGGCATCAGCCCTCCGGAGGCCAGCCTCGGCAACATGCTCACCAACGCCCAGACGTACTTCATCCGCGCGCCCCTCATGGTGGTCTGGCCGGGTATCGTCCTCGTGCTGATGGTCCTCGCGGCCAGCTTCCTGGGCGATGGCCTCCGCGACGCGCTCGACCCGCGTCAGAGGATCGATGTCGGGTGACCAGCGCCTCGTCCACTCGTTCCGGCGGCGGACTGGCCAGCGGCCCTGCGCAGGGCGGCTCCGATGGTCTTGTCCTGGAGATCAAGGATCTGCGCACCTGGTTCGACACCATCGACGGCACCGTGAAGGCCGTGGATGGCGTGAGCCTGACCATCAAGCGCGGTCAGACGCTCGGCGTGGTGGGCGAGTCAGGCTGCGGCAAGTCCGTCATGGCCCTCTCGGTGATGCGGCTCATCGAGCGGCCCGGGCGCATCGTGACCGGCTCCATCCGGCTGCGCGACACGGACGTGCTGGCCCTCTCCGACAAGGAGGTGGAGGCCACGCGGGGCAACCGCATGTCCATGATCTTCCAGGAGCCCATGACCTCGCTCAACCCGGTCTTCACCTGCGGTGACCAGATCGTCGAAGCCATCACGCTGCACCGCGACATGAGCTCCGGCGACGCCAGGGATCGCGCCATCCAGATGCTTGCCAAGGTGGGCATCCCGGAGGCCAAGCGCCGCGCCCGGCAGTATCCTCACGAGCTCTCTGGGGGCATGCGTCAGCGCGTCATGATCGCCATGGCCCTCTCCACTGAGCCAGAGCTGCTCATCGCCGACGAGCCAACCACGGCGCTCGACGTCACCATCCAGGCACAGATCCTGGAGCTCATGAAGGCGCTGCGGGAGCAGAACGACATGGCCATCATGCTCATCACCCACGACCTGGGCGTGGTCGCCGAGATGGCAGACGAGGTCGCGGTCATGTACGGCGGCAAGGTCGTGGAGAGCTCCGACGCACTCACCATCTATGAGCACCCGCACCATCCCTACACCAAGGGCCTGCTGGCTTCTATCCCCAAGTTGGGCGACAAGCGCCAGCGCCTCGAGGTCATCCGCGGCGTCGTGCCCAATCCGCTCAACCTGCCGAGCGGCTGTCTCTTCAAGCGCCGCTGTCCCATGGCCATGCCGATCTGCGACACGCCGCCACCTGTCCGCCAGCTCGAGGAGGACCATATCTCGCGCTGCTGGCTGACGCCGGACGGCGGGCCGCCCGAGGTGGGGGCGAACGCGAGCCCTGCGGTTGCCGCTGAAGCTGCTGCCGCCATCTCCATCGAGCCGATGACCGATCCGGATGCCCTCAAGGCGGCGACGGTGGGGACCTCCGCGTGACCGACCAGCCCGTCACCAGGGATGAAGGCCGCGGCCCCGCGGTCGCGTCCGCAGCCGGATCGGATGCCCCGCTGCTGCGGGTCGAGGATCTTGTCAAGCACTTCGAGATCAAGGGCGGCCTGCTGGGTATCTCCACGCTGGGTGCCGTGCACGCCGTCGATGGCGTGTCCTTCGAGGTAAGGCGAGGTGAGACGCTGGGCCTGGTGGGCGAATCGGGCTGTGGCAAGACCACGCTCGGCAAGGTCATCCTGCGCCTCCTCGAACCGACCTCCGGCCACGTCTACCTGAAGGGCCGGGACCTGACCAGCATGTCGCGCCAGGAGCTGTCCGAGGTGCCCAAGCAGATGCAGGTGGTCTTCCAGGATCCCTACGCCAGTCTGAACCCGCGCATGACCGTGGGCGAGATCGTGGGGGAGGGGCCTATGGTCCACGGCCTCAAGGACAAGGCCAAGCTCGAGGAGCTGGTGCGTGACCTGCTGGCCAAGGTCGGCCTCAACCAGAGCCACATCCACCGCTACCCGCACGAGTTCTCCGGCGGCCAGCGTCAGCGCATCGGCATCGCCCGGGCCCTGGCACTGAACCCCGACTTCATCGTGCTCGATGAGCCGGTCTCAGCGCTGGACGTCTCCATCCAGAGCCAGGTCCTCAACCTGCTGGCCGATCTACAGGAGGAGCTGGGCCTGACCTACCTGTTCATCGCCCACAACCTGGCGGTCGTGCAGCACATCAGCGACCGGGTCGGCGTCATGTACCTGGGCAAGCTCGTCGAGCTGGCCGACGTCGCGGATCTCTACGCGCAGCCGCTGCACCCCTATTCGGTGGCCCTGCTGTCAGCCGTGCCCGAGGCCGATCCGCGACGGCGCAAGCGCCGCCTCGTCCTGCGGGGAGACGTGCCCAGCCCGGTGGCACCACCGCCCGGCTGTCGTTTCCACACCCGCTGCTGGCTTCGGGAGCAGCTCGCTGACCCCGAGCGGTGCGAGGTGGAAGAACCGGCCCTGCGGGACATCGGTGGCGGTCACATGAGTGCCTGCCACTTCGCTGAGCAGGTCACGGCCGAGACCGTGGCGGCCGTGGCGGCCGTGTCGGTCGATCAGCTGCTCGCGTCTGCCCTCGATTCGGCGGATGCAGCCGCTTAGGCTGGTCGCTCCTCCGGCCCGCGTTAGCTGACGACGCCCTCCGACCCAGCTGCCCGCTGCAGCTCCACTGCGCTCGATTCGCGGTAGTGGCAGGCGACCAACTGCTCCTCGCCATCGGCTGGCGTGGGATCCACGAGCTCCGGCACCTGCGCGGCGCAGATCTCCGGGGTCCCCAGGTGGTCGCGCAGCCAGCAGCGTGGATGGAAGTTGCAGCCGGCCGGCGGGTTGACCGGGCTGGGCACATCGCCGGTCAGGATGATCCGTTTCCGCACGAGGTTGGGATCCGGCACCGGGATGGCCGACATGAGCGCCATCGTGTAGGGGTGGCGGGGGTCGCGATAGAGCTGCTCACGGTTGGTGAGCTCCGCGACGCGGCCCAGGTACATGACCGCCACGCGGTCGCTGATGTGCTCCACGACGCCCAGGTTGTGGGCGATGAAGAGGTAGGTCAGCCCGAATTCCTTCTGCAGCGACTTGAGGAGGTTGAGCACCTGGGCCTGGATGGAGACGTCCAGGGCGGACACGGGCTCATCGCAGACGATGAGGTCCGGCTCCAGCACGAGCGCCCGGGCGATGCCGATGCGCTGGCGCTGCCCACCGGAGAACTCGTGCGGGTAACGGTCGGCGTGGTAGGGCGCCAGGCCGACGAGGTCCATGATGTCGGCCACCTTCTTCCGTCGTTCCGCGGCGCTGCCGACCTGGTGGATGCGCAGGCCCTCGCCGATGCTGTCGCCCACGAGCTGCCTGGGATCAAGCGAGGCGAAGGGATCCTGGAAGACGATCTGCATGCGCCTCCGGTAGGGCTGCAGGGCTTTGCCGGTGAGCGTCGTGATGTCTGTGCCGTCGAAGACGATGCGGCCGGCCGTGGGGTCGATGAGTCGCAGCAGCAGCCGGCCGATGGTCGTCTTGCCGCAGCCCGACTCGCCGACGAGGCCAAGCGTCTCGCCGTGGCGGATCTCGAGGTCCACGCCGTCCACGGCGCGCACCTCCGCCACGGTGCGCTGCAGCACGCCGGCCTTGATAGGGAAGGCCTTCTTGAGTCCCTCGAGTCGGACGAGGGGGTCCACGGACGCGGCTGGGGCTGCTCCACCCATGCCCGCCACCCCGCCCCGCGGGACCGTCGCCAGTGAATCGCTCATGACCGCTCCGCCTCTGGCCAGGAGCCCGGGTCGTGGCGCGGGCTGCCGTCCTCGTGGTGGTACACCCAGCAGCGCACGAGGTGGTCTTCACCAACGCTTCGCAGCTCCGGGTGAGCCCGTTCAGCCAGCACGTTGCCAGTCTCTACCCGGGTCAGGCAGCGCGGCGCGAAGCGGCAGCCCTCGGGCAGCTCGATGAGGTTGGGTACCGAGCCGGGGATGGTGGCCAGCTCGTCACGGATCTCGCCGGGCACCGGCACGGCGCCGATGAGCCCCCGCGTGTAGGGGTGCTTCGGGTCGCTGAAGAGCGTGCGCACGTCCGTCTGCTCCACGATCTCGCCGGCATACATGACCGCTGCCCGGTCGCACATCTCGGCGACCACGCCCAGGTCGTGGGTGATGAGGATGATGGCGGTGCCGGTCTCCCGCTGGAGCGTGCGCATGAGGTCCAGGATCTGGGCCTGGATCGTCACATCGAGCGCCGTGGTGGGCTCGTCGGCGATGAGCAGCTCCGGCTCGCAGGCGAGCGCGATGGCGATCATGACGCGCTGCGCCATGCCTCCTGACATCTCGTGCGGATAGGCCTCGAAGCGCCGCTTGGCGTCCGGGATGCCGACCATGTCCATCAGCTCCAGCGTCCGCGCCCGGGCCCCCTTCTCATCCAGGCTACGGTGGATCTCCAGCGCCTCGCTGATCTGCTTGCCGACCTTCATGACCGGGTTGAGCGATGACTGCGGCTGCTGGAAGATCATGGCGATGCGGTCACCGCGGATCTTGCGCATCTCGTCTCGGGGCATCGTCAGCAGGTCGCGGCCATCGAAGATGACCTCGCCGCCCTCCACCCGGCCCGGCTCGGTGATGAGACCCAGGATGGACAGCGACGTCACCGACTTGCCGCAGCCCGACTCGCCGACGAGGCCCAGGACCTCGTTCTTCGAGACGCTGAAGTCGATGCCCGTCACCGCGCGGATGGCGCCAGCACGCGTGTAGAAGGACGTCCGCAGGCCACGGACCTCCAGGATGGGCTGGGAGTCGTCGCGACCGACGGATCGGTCGTTCACCGGTTCAACCTCGGGTCGAAGGCGTCGCGCAGTCCATCTCCGATGAGGTTGAAGGCCAGCACCGTCAGGGTGAGCATGAAGGCAGGCGCCATCACGAGGAGTGGCTTGCTGAAGATCGAGTTGAAGTCCCGTCCGATCATGGCGCCCCACTCGGCCGCGGGCTCCTGGATGCCCAACCCCAGGAAGGACAGGGCAGCGACCTCCAGCAGCGCCGTCGCGATGCCCAGTGAGCCGGCCACGATAAGCGGTGTGATGGAGTTGGGCAGTACGCGTCGTCGCAGGATACCCACGCTGGATTCGCCCAGGGCCAGCGAAGCGGTCACGTAGTCGCTCTCACGGGTCTGCAGCACGGCCGAGCGTGTCAGGCGCGCGTATAGGGGGATGGAGACGACCACCACCGCCGCGACCGCGTTGACCAGGCCCTGGCCGAGCAGCGTGACGACGGCGATGGCGAGGATGAGCGCCGGGAACGACAGCACGATGTCCATCAGGCGCATGAGCACGTTGTCCGACAGGCCGCCGCTGAAGCCGGAGATGGCGCCGATCAGCGCGCCGATGAGGATGGCGATGCCGACCACGACGGGGCCGATGGGCAGCGAGAGTCGGGCGCCATGGACGACGCGGCTGAAGATGTCGCGGCTGTTGCCATCCGTCCCGAGGTAGGTCTCCATCTGATCCGCCGGGCAGCCCAGCAGGTGGATGCAGGGGTCGGCTCGCCGCCCCGGCTCACCCGGCCCGTTGAGGTTGTCATAGGGGCTGTAGGGGGCGATGACGTCCGCGAAGATGGCCGTGAAGACGAGGAAGGCGAGCAGGACGAGGCCTACCTGGGCGGAGCGCTGGGCGAGGACGTTGCGCAGCGTCTCGCGCCAGCGTGTGTAGCGCACGGCCCGCGGCTTGCTCGGCAGCACGACCACGGTCGCCGCGGGATCAGGCTGGGAGCTCATCGGGCTGGGCTCACTTGAGACGGATCCTCGGGTCGAGGTAGGCGTACGAGATGTCGACCACCAGGTTCACGGTCAGGTAGATGAGGGCGATGACGAGCGTGAAACCCTGCACCACGATGTAGTCGCGGCCCACGATGGAGTCGTACATCGTGCGACCTACGCCCGTGAGGTTGAAGACGGTCTCGGTCAGCACGGCACCAGCCAGCAACAGGCCCAGCTGCAGGCCGATGATGGTGACGACCGGCAGCATGGCGTTGCGGAAGGCGTGCTTGCGCAGAACGTTGCGGTCCGAGACGCCCTTGGCTCGGGCTGTGCGGATGTAGTCGAGGCCCAGGACCTCCAGCAGTGATGAACGCGTGATGCGCGCGATGATGGCCAGCGAGATCGTCCCCAGCGCGATGACCGGCAGGATGAGGTGCTGGATGGCATCGAAGAGCGGACCGAACTGCAGCGTGACCGTGAAGTTCAGCGTGTAGATGTTGGACAGGAAATCCAGGATGGCCCGGGGCAGCCCTCCGACCCACTCCAGGCCCCACGCCTGGGGGATGGTCTGGAACTGGAGCCCCGGTGACAGCCGGCCTGATGGCGGCAACTGCAGGACCGTGCCCTTGAGCAGGACGGCGAAGACGAACTGCAGGATGAGTGCGAGCACGAAGATGGGGATGGAGACGCCAAGGATGGCGCCGAACATCGTCGTCACGTCCGTCCTGGAGTTGCGTCGCAGTGCGGAGATGAGGCCGAGCGTGACGCCCACGACCGAGGCGAAGAGCAGCGAGTAGACGGCCAGCTCGATGGTCGTGGGCAGGCGCTCGATGAGGATCTCGGTGACCGGCCGGCCGTAACGGATCGACTCCCCGAGGTCGCCACGGAGGAGCTGCCCGAGGTAGAGGACGAACTGGACGTGGATGGGCTCGTTGAGTCCGTAGCGCTCGTTGAAGGCGTTGCAGATCTCGTCGGTGGCCCGCTCGCCGAGCGCTGAGAGGCAGGGATCGCCGGGCAGCAGCCGGGCGATGGCGAAGACGAAGAAGACGATGCCCAGCAGCGCGGGGATGCTGAGGAGCACGCGCCGGACGATGTACTGGGTCATCCCACCTCTTGGTCAGGGCCGGATTGCCGGACAGCCCTCGATGCATGAGAGGGGCGCCACCGGTCGGTGACGCCCCTCTCGCTTCGGTTTGCGGGTGCCTGGCGCTATTCCTCAGCCGGCGGTGGCGGGTTCAGGAAACCACCCCAGAGGCTTGAGAAGTAGGTGAAGCTGCCGTCGCGCCCGACGTGCAGCGGGTTGGCGGCGTCCCACTGGACGGCGTACGACGTCACGACATCGTTGGCGTCCAGGGCGGCGCCGTCATGGAACATGACGCCCTCGCGAAGGGTGCAGGTCCAGACCGTGAGGTCCTCGTTGGCTGAGCACTCTTCGGCCAGCCGGGGCTCCGTGGCGGTGCCACCGACCTCGAAGGCATAGAGCGGCTCCATGATCTGCTCGCAGGCGCGCAGGGATTCACCGTCGGTCTCGTCGGCGCAGTACATGCCGATGGGCTCGGCGTTCTGCATGAAGACGAGCACGTCGTCGGCGCCAGGGCCGACGGCCGCGAACTCCTCGTTGCCGAGCGGCGAGGAGTGAGCCCCCTCGACGTCCGCACGCCAGGCCGTGGACGAGCCACCGCGGGCGATGGGCACCATGGGCACGTGCTGGGCGAGCAGGGTGTTGGCTTCTGCGTAGGCCGCCGCGCGGGCGGCCTCATCGGCCGTCGTCCCGCCTGCCGTCAGGGCAGCGTGGACATCCGGGAAGCCTTCGCCGAACTGGTTGCTGGCACCGGGGCCGAAGTGGTAGTCAAGGAAGTTGGTGGGATCGGGATAGTCGGCGTTCCAGCCGAGCAGGTGGAAGCCGGGCAGCATGCCAGCGTCAGAGTTGTCGATGAAGGTGCCCGATTCCTGGACGTCGATGGTCGTGGTGATGCCCAGGTTCGACTGGAGCTGATCCTGCAGGTCGACCGCGACCTGCTCCGGGAAGGGCAGGTAGGCACGGTCCACCACGCGCAGGGAGATGGGAACCTCGGGGAAGGCCTCGAGGCCCAGCTCGGCGAGACCCTCGGCCAGCAGCGCCTTGGCGCCCTCCGGGTCGAAGGCGGCGAACGCATCACCCTCGCAGGCGAAGGGGATCGAGCAGGGCGTGAAGTAATCCGCCACCGACGAGCCCGCGCTGTAGAAGTTGCCGACGATGCGGTCCTTGTCGATGCCCATGGCGATGGCCTGGCGGACCTTCTCGTTGCTGAACGGCTCGTAGGTGTTGTTCATGCCGACGTAGAAGATGTTGAGACCTTCACGCGGGAGGAGGGCGAGGGCGGCGTCGGACTCGATGGCTCCAGTGTCGTCCACGCTCGGATTGTCGATGCCATCGACGGTGCCGGACTGCAGCTCGATGAGCTTCTGGCCGGGCTCGGAGGACCAGCGCAGGACGACTCGGTCGCTCTTCGGTGCCTCACCCCAGTACTCGGGGTTGACGGCAAAGATGACTTCCTGGCCGCGGCGCCACTCCTCAAGCACGTACTGACCCGTGCCGTTGGGGTTGTCCACGATGCTCTGGTCGGGGACGGCCGCGATGAGGTAGTCAGCATCGTTGATGGCGAACGGCGAGAACGCGACCTTGGGAAGGAAGGCCGGGTCCGGTGCACAGAGCGTGAAGACGACGGTCTTGTCGTCGGTCGCCTCGATCTTCGCCAGGTTGCCGGTGTATTCCACGCCGTTAAAGGTTCCGTCGCAGGCGACTTCGGCGTAGTCCGGATAGACGGTGTAACCGCCCTCCGCTGGTGCCGCGGGTGCGGCCTGGGCGAACACCGGCACAGCAGACATCGACAACAAGCCGATGGCGCCACCGATGACCGCCGCAGACAACCAGGTGGGTCGTCGGGTCATCTCGTCTCCTCTTGCTCACCGCGACGGCGTCAGATGGCACTCCCAGGAGGCATCGGACGACGGGGTTCCACAAGCGGCAGCCCCGGCTTCGACCGATCGATCCTCCCCAACAGCCACCCGCGGGTGCGCGGCGCGCACACGTGCCCGCACCCTTCGCGGCGTGCGCGAAGCCTAGCACCGTGCCGCGGCCACTGTCACGACCCCAGTCCTCAGGATTGACGTGGCTGCTCGAATGCGCAATAGTCTGCGCATGGCTGTACGCATAGCATCGACCACCGTGAAGGACGACCCGCTGCCCTCGCCGGTCCGCCGCGTACCCGTGAACATGAGCCTGCCAGAGGAGCTCGTGCACCAACTCGACGAGGTGGCTGGCCCGCGCAATCGCAGCACCTTCGCGGAGGAGGCCCTGCGCCGTGCCATCAAGCGCGAGCAGTGGAGGCTGTCGATCGAGCGGACCGCCGGTTCGCTCAGGGCGGAGGATTATCCCCACTGGCGAACTTCCGAGGACGTCGTCCGGTGGGTCGAGCAGATGCGCGCTGAAGAGACCGACGCGGGCGACGACGAACCCCTGTGAGATACCTGGTGGACTCCGCATTCGTCATCGACCACCTGCGCGGCCTGCCCGCAGCCATGGACCGCTACAGGCAGATGTTCGAGGCGGGGGATGAGGCCTTCACGAATGAGATCGTGGTCTGTGAGGTACGGGCCGGGACGGACGACAGGGATCTGCCGTCCCTGTTCGCGTTCTTCGAGCCCGTGGAGTTCGTGCAGCCAGGGCCTGACGCTGCCATGCTCGCGGGTGCCTGGCGCGTCCTCGCGAAGCGGCGTGGCCATCATCTGAGCCTGGCGGATGCCCTCATCGCGGCGGCCGCAGATGGCATCGGCGCCACGGTCCTGACGCGCAACGTCAAGCACTTCGCGCTCACCCCCGTCCGCATCGAAACGTACTGAACACGGACAGGGCATGTGCGAGGCGAGTCGCACGCGATGCATACCATGACCTTGGTCTCATGCGTATACTCGTGTCATGCGGAAGCACACGACGATCGACCTGGACACCGACCTCGTGGCAGCTGCAGCGGATGTCCTTGGGACGCGACGCACCACGGAGACGATCCACGCGGCCCTGGAGGAAGTCGTGGCCCTGCGGCGGCGCCTTCAGCTCCTCGACTTCCGGCCGGAGCTATCGCTCTCGGACCTGGCTGTCTCGCGGCAGGGCCGCTTCGTGGAGCAGCGGGCCGGCGGTGGTCACCGCGGAGCCTGAATGCACCTCGCAGACACGTCGGTCCTGATCAATGCGGCCCATGCCGGCCCCTCGCGAGACTGGCTGAGGGACGCTGCCACGGAGGCCCGCGTGGCGCTCTGCGACATGGTGGCCATGGAGTACCTCCGTGGCGCGCGTGACGTGGCGGAGTACCAGGCGTTCGAGCAGTCGCTTCGTGCCTACCCCTGGCTCAGGATCGATCCGGTCGATTGGGACCGCGCCCTGAACGTCTCGCAGCAGCTCGCGGAGATCTCCGCGGGCTTCCATCGCAGCGTGCCCATCCCGGACCTGCTGATCGCGGCGGTCGCGGAGCGCCACGGAGTGGTCCTCGTCCACGACGACGCCGACTACGAGCGGATCGCTGCGGTCACCGGCCAGGAGCTGCTCCGACTCGGCAGGGCGGACGCCGCGACATGAACCGACGGAAGGACATCACCGTCGCGCTGGCCCAGATGGCGCCGCGCCTCGGTGCCCTCGACGAGAACCTGGAGCGGCATCACGAGCTCATCAGGGAAGCTCGCCACGAGGGTGCCGACCTGGTCGTCTTCCCGGAGCTCGGCCTGACCGGCTACCTGCTCCAGGACCTCAACGCGGAGGTGGCCATGCGTCGGGACGACCCCCGTCTCGTGGCCTTGGCGCAGGCGGCCGACGGGCTGGCCGCCATCGTCTCCTTCGTCGAGGAGTCAGAGGACCATCGCCTCTTCATCGCCGCGGCCTTGCTGGAGGCTGGTGCCGTGCACCACGTCCACCGCAAGGTCTTCCTGCCCACCTACGGCCTCTTCGATGAGCGCCGCTTCTTCGCCCCGGGCTCGAGGCTGCGTGCCGTCACGTCCGAACGCCTCGGCCTGCGCCTCGGCCTGAGCGTCTGCGAGGACTTCTGGCACATGGCCACGCCTCTGCTGCTGGCTCTCGATGGCGCCCAGGTGCTCGTCAACGTCTCCTCCTCACCGGGCCGGGAC
>JBFYUV010000134.1:0-9090 GCA_041299865.1 Chloroflexota bacterium | reverse complement strand
TCATGGAGGCCATCGCCGCGCGGGGTGGCGCGGTCCTCATGATCTCGTCTGACCTGCCCGAGATCATCAGCATGAGCGACCGCATCTACGTCATGCGGCTGGGGACCGTCTCTGCCGAGGTCGCCAGGGAGGACGCCACCGAGCAGTCGATCCTCACGCTGATGCTGCCTGACACGACCGCCGCGGACATCAGCGCCGCGGCCGACGCGTGACCTCGGCGCGACAGGGGCGGCCGGCCCCGCGGGCCGGACTGCGAGCCGGCAGGAGTTGGAGGCGCAAGATCGACCGGCGCGGGTGCTCGCTGCCATGAGCCGCGGCCTCGTCTTCGACGTGCGCGAGTTCACGGTCCACGATGGGCCGGGGATCCGCACCACCGTCTTCATGAAGGGCTGCCCGCTGCGCTGTACCTGGTGCCACAACCCGGAGGGCCTCGACATGGCCCCGAGCGTCATGCGCTCGCCGGCAGGGGAGCGCACCGTCGGCCGCAGCTACGAGGCTGCCGACCTCGCCGAGATCTTGTCCCGGCAGGCGAGCATCCTGGCCATGAACGGCGGCGGCGTGACCTTCTCCGGCGGTGAGCCGCTGATGCAGGCCGGCTTCGTGGCCGAGGTCATCGACCTCCTGCCCGGCGTGCACGTCGTGCTCGATACCTCCGGCTACGCGGAGCCGGCCGCCTTCCTGGGCGTCGCGAGCCGGGTGGACCTCGTGCTTTTCGACATCAAGCTCATCGATGCGGAAGCGCATCGACGTTGGACGGGCCATGACAACGGCCCGATACTGAAGAATCTGGCGCTGCTGGAGGAGCTGGAGCGGCCGTTCGTGGCCCGCATCCCGCTCGTGCCGGGGGTGACCGATACACATGACAATCTGAGCGCCATCGCCAGCACGCTGGCACTGACGCCGACCCTCATCGAGGCGCAGCTACTGCCCTACAACCGGGCGGCTGGGGGCAAGTATGCCGCCTGCGGCATGAGCTTTGAGCCAGGCTTCGACGAGGATCAGGCGCCGAACATCGACGTGGAGCCGTTCCGGCGAGCGGGCATCGAGGTACGAGTGGCATGAACGAGAGAGTGACCGGGTTGCGCACGCGGACGCGGGCGGGCCATTTTTCGCAGTACCGTCAGCCAGCCTCCCCGGAGCTCATCGCCGAGTGCGATCGCGAGGGTCTCTCGTGGCCCATGCGCATGGCACGCCTGACGCGGCGGATGTGCGAGGCCGAGCAGGTCGTCGTCGAGCCTGACGAGCGCATCGTCTTCACTCGCACCCTGCCCACGGTGCCGGCGGTGTACGCGGCCGAGGACCTGGCGGCCATGACCGAGGGCCGGACGCTCCACGAGGGCGGCATCGTCAACAACGTCTGCGCCGACTGGGGCATGGCCATCGGGGAGGGGCTGCTGGGACGCCGTCGCGTGGCCTTGGAGACGCGTGCCCGCGCACTGGCTGTGGGCGATGACGAGGCGGTCGAGTTCAGCGAGGCGGCTATCGAGGCCATCGACGCGGTCCTCGCCCTCGCGGGCCGGTACGCGGCCGAGGCCCGTCGGATCGGCAACGAGGACGTGGCGGCGACGCTCGAGCGGGTCCCGGCGGAGCGGCCGCGGACCTTCCATGAGGCCCTCCAGTCGCTGCGCTTCCTGCAGGCCATGGTCTGGCTCTCCGGCCACCACCACGTCGGCCTCGGCCGCCTCGACCAGTACCTCTGGCCCTACCTGGCTGCCGACGCCGAGGCCGGGCGTCTCGACGAGGACGCGGCCGAGGACCTGCTAGCCGAGTTCTTCATCGCACTCAACCGCGACTCCGACCTGTACCCGGGTATCCAGCAGGGTGACAACGGCCAGTCGATGACGCTCGGGGGGGTCACGCCGGCCGGACGCTCTGCGATCAACCCGCTGACGTGGATGGCGCTCCGCGTGGCCAGGGACGTCGGGCTCATCGACCCCAAGGTCAACCTGCGCATCAGCGCGGACACTGACCAGGCGCTGCTGGAGCTGGGCACTGAGCTCACCCGCAAGGGCCTGGGCTTTCCCCAGTACGCCAACGACGACGTCGTCATCCCGGCCCTCGCCAGCCACGGCTACGACCTCGAGGATGCCCGTGACTACACTGTGGCCGCCTGCTGGGAGTTCATCATCCCGGGGCGCGGCATGGACGTGGGCAACATCGGCGCCGTCTCCTTCCCGGCGGCCGCCGATACCGCCATCCGCGAGGGGCTCGCCGCTGGTGCCTCGTTCGAGGACATCCTCTCTCGGATAGAGGTCCAGGTGGCACGCCAGGTCCGCGAGCGCACCGAGCCCTACGAGCGCCTCCTCTGGGCGCCGGCGCCGTGGTACTCCGTGCTGATGACAGACGCGCTCGAGAAGGGCGTCGATCACGGGCGCGGAGCGAAGTACCGGAACCTCGGCATCCATGGCGCTGCGGCTGCCAGCGCTGCAGACTCGCTGGCGGCGGTCCAGCGTCACGTCTTCGGCATCGGGGACGTCGCCGCGGACGAGCTGCTGGAGGCCCTGGCAGTGGACTTCGTCGACCACGAGGCACTTCGTCGGCGCCTGGCCGAGGAGAGCCCGCGCGTGGGTCTCAACGAGCCGCTCGTGGACGGCCTGCTATGCCGGCTCTACGACTGGCTGGCCGACGCATGCGATGCCGAGCATGAGCGTGGGCTCATCGTACGCCCCGGCACCGGCACGGCCATGTACTACCTCTGGCTGGCCAGGGGTCGGGCCGATGCACCTCTCCCGGAGCCGGTCGTGGGCGCCACCGCGGACGGGCGCCACAGCGGCGACCCCTTCGGCGCCAACCTGGCCCCCACACCGGGCACGCCGCTGCGCGGGCCGATCAGCGTCCTGCAGTCCTACGCCAAGATCGACTACGGCCGCATCTGCAACGGCGGGCCCATCACGCTCGAGCTGTCGGACTCGGTGTTCCGGAGCGAGGGGTCGATCGGCAAGGTCGCGCAGCTGGTGCACACCTTCGCCCAGCTCGGTGGTCAGCAGCTGCAGCTCAACGCGCTGAGCGCGAGCCAGCTCATGGATGCCAAGGCCCATCCCGAGGAGCACCGCGATCTCATCGTGCGGGTCTGGGGCTGGAGCGGCTACTTCTGCGAGCTCTCCCCGGAGTACCAGGACCACGTCATCTCGAGGCACCTGTACGCGGAGGTCTGAGGCTCGGGCTCGCCGGCCGGACGGACTGGGCCGAGACTCTCATCGGGACCTGCCTTCACCCGTCGCGAGCCTTGGGGTCGCGCCGGCAGCATCGGGACAGGCTTCGATGGCCTCGGCGACCATGGCCACCAGCCGCTCGTGGTGCGCGCCCTGCCAGTAGGTCTTGTGGCAATCGCGGCAACGGCTGAACTCATGGTAGAGCTGCCGGGTCATGGGCGGCAGTCGCTGTTCGACCTCAGCCTTCGCGACTGTTTCGATCGGCCCGTTGCAGGCCAGGCAGCGCGTGAAGGGCGCGATGCTCCCGGCCAGCTGGAAGCGGCGCATGATCTCGCCGACCTGCTCGCGTGGGTCGGTCGCGCGCACGAAGGTGCCGTGGGTGATCACCTTGCGCTTGAGGAGACCCAGGTCCCGGGTCAGCAGGATGCGCCGCTGGGTCGTCGAGATGGCCACCAGCTCGTCATCGGAGACGTCACGCTCGTAGTGGCAGTCGAAGCCCAGCAGGCGCAGGCGCCGGGCCAGCGTGCCGAGGTGGACGTCGAGTACGAAGCGCACCTCGCGGAGCGGTCGGGGTCGGACCCGGACAAGCTGGGATACGTCGAACGATTCGAACACCGGGTAGACACTGATGCGGTCGCCGTCGACCACCTGGTATCTGAAGTCGACAGACTGCCCGTTGACCAGGATGACCTCCACCTCCGTGTGCGGCACGCCGTACGACTCGATGACGTCCTTGACGCTGCCCGGCTCGCGGAAGGCGTGGCTGACGTGGCCGGAGCGTCGGGCCGGAGCGAGGAAGTCTCGAAGCTCCGCGTAGAAGCGCACCTCTGCCTGCATGGGCTGACCGGGCCCACGTCCCGTGTGGGTCAGGGCAGGCGGGCTGCGCATCGGACCGACCGCGGCCAGGTCAGCCCAGCGCGCGCCGGATGCCGTCGGGGTCGTCGCCTCCGATGACGAGCTGGCTGTCGGCGGTGAGGTACAGCAGGTCGATGCTGATGCCCAAGTCCGCGATCCGAGCCAGCAGCTCGGCGGCGGCCCCCGGTCGGTGCTCCACGGGACTCAGGACGACACGCCTCTCGGCGAGGATGTCGAAGCCGGCGTCGAGGAGTGCCCGCCGCCCACGCTCGGCATCCGAGACCAGCAGGTGATAGACGCCCGTCTCACCACAGACGAACGCGCAGGCGCCTTCGATGTTGATGCCCGCCTGCCCGAGGGCCTCGCTGGCAGCCGCGAGCGTCCCAGGCCGATGGAAGAGGGAGATCGTGAAGTCGGTCGGCATGGCCCGTTCCTCCGCTCGTGCTGGCCGGGAGCCGTTGACACCCTCGATGGTAGGCCGCCTGGAGCACCCGGGGCAAGAGCCGGTCGGGCCAAGGTCGGCCTCCCCGGGCGGCTACTCTGCAGGTCATGACCGGCCCGCTGCTCGACGCCCGTGGACTCAGCAAAGCCTTCGTGACCGGGCGCGGTGCTGTCCGTCGGACGGTGCAGGCGGTCGCGGACGTGGATCTCGCCATCGAGGCGGGCGAGACGCACGGGCTGGTGGGGGAATCGGGTTCGGGGAAGTCCACCACCGGGCGGATCCTCCTGAGGCTCATCGAACCGGACGCCGGCACGGCCACCTTCCGCGGCGAAGACCTCTTCGCCCTGCGAGGGGCCCAGCTGCGCCAGATGCGCCGCCACATCCAGCTCGTCTACCAGGATCCCTTCTCCTCGGTGGACCCGCGCTACCGGGCACGCGACATCGTGGCCGAGCCATGGACGATCCATGGGCTCTACGAGCAGGCCGAGCGCCGCCGCCGCGCGGACGACCTGCTGGCACGCGTGGGCATCGACCCGTCGCAGGGTGACCGTCGCCCGGCCTTCTTCTCCGGCGGGCAGCTGCAGCGCATCGGCATCGCGCGTGCATTGGCCCTGGAGCCATCGCTCATCGTGTGCGATGAGCCGGTCTCCGCGCTAGACGTCTCCGTGCAGGGCCAGATCCTCAACCTGCTGATGGACCTGAAGCGCGAGCTGGGTATCGCCTACCTCTTCATCGCCCACGACCTCGCGGTGGTGCGGCACATCAGCGACCGCGTCTCGGTCATGTACGCGGGTCGCATCGTGGAGACGGGCAGCCGCACCGAGGTCTTCGGCTCGGCGAGCCACCCCTACACGCAGGCGCTCCTGGCGGCCACGGGCACCGATCGGAGCGCCCGCACACCTGCTGCCCAGGCGTCGGCGACCGACGACCCGCTGGCCGGGATCGACGCGTCCGTCGGCTGCGCCTTCCGCGCCCGCTGCCCGAAGGTCCAGGCGGTCTGCGCCGTCGAGCGGCCCGAGCTGCTCGATCGGGGCGAGGGCCACCCCGTCGCCTGTCACTTCGCGGCGACGGCGATGACGGCTAGCCCTGCGCGAGGATGATCGCCGCTAGCGGCGCACGCGCGGGTCGATGGCGATGACGGCCACGTCGGCGAGGAGGTTGACGAGGGCCACCAGCAACCCGGCGATGACGCCGATGCCCACGATGAGGGCGGTGTCCAGGCGCCGCAGCCCGCCCAGCAGGTCAGCGCCCAGGCCGGGCATGGAGAAGGCCACCTCCACTACCGCCACGCTGGAGAAGAGCCCGGCGAAGTCGAGTGCCAGGATGCTTAGCAGGGGTAACAAGGCGTTCGGGAGCAGGTGCCGCCAGCGCACGGACCAGGGTTGCTCGCCGAGCGCCTCCGCGAACGTCACATAAGGCTGGCCCTGCTGCTCCAGCAACGAGGTCCGCAGCAGCCGGGCCAGCACCAACCCGAAGGGCACGCCCAGTGTGAGGACGGGCAGAACGTACGCGGCCGGGGAGTCGGCGCCGCCCAGCGGCAGCCAGTCGAGCCGGAAGGCGAAGACGTAGATGAGCAGCAGCCCCACGAGGAAGGCTGGGATGGCGCTCGTGGCGCCGGCGACGATGAGTAGCAGCCGGTCCGCCAGGCCGCCGCGGCTCACCACCCAGAGCGCCAGCGGGATGGCGATGAGCACCTCCACCAGGAAGGCCAGGCCGGTCAGCAGGAGCGTCGAGGGCAGCGAACGCAGCAGGACGGAGGTCACGGGCTCCGCCTTGGAGAAGCTGTAGCCCAGGTCGCCCTGGGCCATGCGCGCCATGGACGTCACGTAGCGCACCGGCAGCGGATCGTCGAAGCCGTAGGCCTCGCGGACGCGCGCGATGGACTCCGCTGAGGCCGAGGGTCCGGCCAACGCGCGCGCCGGATCACCGGGGATGATCTCCACGAGCAGGAAGCCGGCCGTGGCCACGATCCAGACGGTCACCAGGGCCGCCAGCAGCCGCCGCCCGATGTAGCCGCTCACCCGCGCTCCTCCGTCCGGGTGCGCATCGACTCGCCCACCACGTTGGCGGCCATGACGAGCAGTCCCAGGAAGAGAGCCGGGAAGAGGATGAGCCCCGGGTGGCTGCGGTAGTAGACGAGGTTCGAGCCCAGCAGTGACCCGATCGAGGCGTCGGGCTCCTGCACGCCGGCGCCCAGGAAACCGAGTGCCGACTCGAAGAGCACGGCCCAGCCCACCGAGAGCGCGGCGTAGGCGCCGACCACGGGCAGCAGGTGCGGCAGGACGTGGCGCCGCAGGACCGTCAGCGGGGTGGCCCCCTGGACGCGCGCAGCCTCCACGTAGTCGCGCTCGCGCAGCACGACGGCCTGGCCGTAGGTGACGCGGGCGATGGGCGCCCAGAAGACCGCCGCCAGCCCGACGATGAGCGAGAGCACGCCACGCCCCAGGATGGTGGCGATGGCCGCCGCGAGGAGCAAGCCCGGGATGGCCAGGCCAAGGTCGGTGAAGCGCATGAGCACCGATCCCGCGGTGCGGCTGCGACCGGCTGCCGCCAGGCCGACGAGCAGCCCCGCGACGGTGGCGATGCCGACAGCGAGCAGCGCCGTGATCAACGTGAGCCGACCTCCCAGGAGGATGCGCGCCAGCAGGTCGCGGCCCTTGGGGTCGGTCCCCAGCGGATGGCCGGCAGCTCCGGCATCGAGCGGCTCACCGAGCTCGCTGAGGCCTTCGATCGACTCGAACGACGGGTCCACCGACCAGAGGAGCGGCCCCAGGAGGACGACGATGGCCAGCAGGACGAGCAGGCCGATGCCGATGCGCAGACCCCAGGGCTGCGGCTCCGCCGGGCGTGTGGGGGCAAGCGTCGGACCGATCACGCAGCGGCCTCTGTCCGGGCCGCGTCCGCCGGCCGCGGCTCCTCGAGGGGGTGGTGGCAAGCCTCCCCCGCATTCGCGGGCCACGGATAGGCGGGCGTCTCGCTGAAGCAGCGCTCGTCGGCACGGGGGCAGCGCGGCGCGAAGGCACAGGCCGCGAACGTGCCGGGCAGCGAGGGCGGCTGGCCGTCGATGGTGGGCAGCCGCTGGCCCGGTTCGGCGGCCAGGACGGAGGACTCCAGGAGCGCGGCAGGGTAGGGGTGCCGCGGCGACTCCAGCAGACGCCGCGACGGCCCGAACTCGACGATGCGACCGGCGTACATGGCCGCGATGCGGTCGGCCATGCGCTCCAGCAGCCGCAGGTCGTGGGTGATGACGACGAGCGAGGTGCCCAGCTCACGCACGAGCCGCCGGAACGACTCGATGACCTGCACCTGCACGAGCGCATCCAGGGCCGTGGTGGGCTCGTCGGCGATGACCAGCTCCGGTCCGCAGGAGAGCGCCGTGGCGATGGCCGCCCGCTGCAGCAGGCCGCCGCTGAGCTGGTGCGGATAGCGCTCCATGACGGCCTCCGGCTGCGCCACGCCGAGGCGTGCCAGCAGGTCAGCGACCCGCTCATCAGCCTCGACACGTGAGAGCCCGCGATGGAGCTCCAGCGGCCGTCGCACCTGGGGGCCCATGCGGCGCAGGGGATCGAAGGAGCGGAAGGGGTCCTGCGGCACGAATGTCAGGCGCGTGCCGCGCAGCTCTGCCGTGCGGTTGACCCCTGCCGCTCCGATCAGCTCGCCGGCGAGGCGGATCTCCCCGGCGCAGATGTGCCGTGTCCGTCCCAACAGCCCCAGGACCGCCAGCCCGAGCGTCGTCTTGCCGCAGCCCGACTCACCGACCACGCCGGTGACCTCGCCACGGCCGACCGCCAGGTCCACGCCGCGCAGGATCTCGCCGCGCGCGCTGGTGACGCGCAGGCCATCGACCGCCAGGAGCGGCTCGGCGCCACCCGCGAGCGAGGGCGCGCGGGCGCCCTCGTCTGGATCAGTCAGCAGCCCTGACCCAGGCCCGCTTCCAGTCGAAGGGGGCATAGGTGGCCAGTGTCGGCGTGGCGCCCACGCGCGGCCCGTAGACGACCTGCGGCGTGACCTCCATGACGGGGATGCCGGCCAGCTCGTCGATGAGCCGCTGCTGTACCTCGCGCAGTGCTGTGTCGCGCTCCGGCCCGAAGGCCATGCGCTCCGTCGCGTAGAAGGCGGCGTCGATGTCCTCGTCGCAGAAGCGCGAGATGTTCAGGAACCCGCCGCACAGGAAGTTGGTGGAGATGAAGTCCTGGGCGTCGGGATAGTCGGCACTCCAGTAGGTCGAGGAGATGTCGAAGGCCGTGGGGTCGTAGATGGTGTTGTAGAACTCCTCCTTCTGGAGGCTCTGCAGGTCCACCCTGAAGCCCACCGCCTCGAGGTCCTGCTTCAGGGCCGTGGCGTTGGCGGAGCCGTAGTAGTCACTGATGTCGTAGACGATGCGCACGGGCGTGCCGTCGTAGCCAGCCGATTCGAGCAGCGCCGTCGCGGCCGCCGGGTCGTGCGCGTAGGTCGTGGTCCCGGCTGGTTCTGACTGCACCGTCGTGGAGCTGATGAGCTGGTTCCAGGGCTTCACGAGGTCGCCGAACTGGGCCGTGAAGTCGGTCGTCATGGCCTGGGCCACGGCCTGTCGCAGGTCCTGGCTGGCCATGATGCCCTCGCTGTTGAGGGCCAGGTAGAAGATGCGCGGACCGACCGAGT
>JBFYUV010000133.1:0-7425 GCA_041299865.1 Chloroflexota bacterium | reverse complement strand
AGATCTTCTCGCTGAACTCGAGCGGCTTGCGATAGGCGGAGAAGCGGCCGCTCCCGTAGCCCACACAGGTGCCGGCGGTCGTCACCTTGCCGCCCGTGCGCAGGCAGTTGAGGAGTCGGAAGGCGTACTGCTCCGTGCTCCGGAAGCGCGCCGTCTCCGCGGCCACCGGCAGGGCCGTGAAGCCGACGACGAGAAGCGCCACGAGTGCGGCGATGACGAGGTTGATGCGGATGGACGAACGCATCATGCCGCAGCTCCGCGGCGCGCAACGGCTGTATGCAACGGTGGGCCTCCGTCGTGCTTGTTCCCCCGGGTGACCTGAGCTGGGGCTCTCGGCCGGGCACTGGCCTGGGTCTTCCCTCCGTCACGGTCCGGCGATCGCTGGGGCGTCCGTCAGTCGTGACCTGCGTAGGGTAGCGCGCCTGGCAAGCCCACGTCATGCGCGCGCAGCACGCGGCCACGCCAGGCGCCTCGCTCGCCCTGCCGGCGTTGTGGCAGTCTCTGCGCATGACACTCCGGTTCGATCGCTTCGAGGTCCTGACCTTCGACTGTTACGGGACGCTCATCGACTGGGAGTCGGGCATCCTGGCCGCCGCTCGGCGGCTGCTCAGCCCGCACGGCGTCGAACTGGACGATGAGGCCATCCTGGAGTCCTTCGCGCGGCACGAGCACGCCTTCGAGGCCGGGCCCTTTCGCGCGTACCGGGCCATCCTTGCCGACGTGGCGCGGGCCATCGGCCGCGAGCTCGGGGTCGAGGTGAGCGGGGCGGAGGCGGCAGCGTTCGGTGGCTCGGTAGGTGACTGGCCGGCCTTCGCCGATTCGCCTGGTGCACTCACGCGCCTGGCAGGGCGCTACCGGCTAGGCGTCATCACGAACTGCGACGACGATCTCTTCGCGGCCTCGGCACGGCGGCTGGGTATCGACTTCGACGAGGTCGTGACGGCGCAGCAGGTGGGCAGCTACAAGCCCAGCCACCACAACTTCGAGGTCATGTTCGAGCGGCTCGGCTGCCCGCGCGAGCGGATCCTGCACGTGGCCCAGAGCCTCTTTCACGACCACGTGCCGGCCAAGGCGCTGGGCCTCACCACGATCTGGGTCGACCGCCGTAGCGGCCGCGCCGGATCTGGCGCCACGCCCCCCGCCGAGGCGCAGCCCGACCTCGTCGTCCCCGACCTCGCTAGCCTGGCCGACCTCGCGGTCGGCCCCGGAGGAGATGCCTGATGCCCGCACCGTGGCAGGATCCCGAGCTCGTCGCCCGCGGCCGCGAGCCCATGCACGCCATCCGCCGCCAGCCGGGGCTCCTCCTGGACGGCACGTGGCGCTTCCAGCTCCTGCCGGCGCCGGAGGCGGAGCTGGCTCCCGAGTGGCGCGAGGTCGCGGTCCCTGGCTGCTGGACCATGCAGGGCACGGCCGACCTGCCCCAGTACACCAACGTCCAGATGCCCTTCCCGGGCGAAGCGCCGCACGTCCCGGCCGCCAACCCCACGGGCGTCTACGAACGCCACTTCGACCTCCCGACCGAATGGCAGGGGCAGCGTGTCGTCCTCCACGTCGGGGCCGCCGAATCGGTCGTCATCGTCGAGCTCAAAGGGCGGCGCGTGGGTGTCGGCAAGGATTCGCACCTGGCCTCGGAGTTCGACGTCAGTGCTCACGTCGTGGCCGGTCGGAACGTGCTGCGGCTGACCGTCGTGAAATGGTCCGACGCCACCTTCATCGAGGACCAGGACCAGTGGTGGCACGGCGGCCTGACGCGTTCGGTCTTCCTGTATGCGACGCCGCCCGTGTACCTAGGAGACGTGGCCGTGACGGCCGGACTGGCCGAGGACGGGATCACCGGCCGCCTGGACGTCGAGGTCCAGGTCGGCGGCCTGCGGGCCGACCCAGAGCCGGGCTGGCGCGTGGAGGCCCGGCTGGAGAGCCTTGATGATGTGCTGCACGCGCCCCTGGCCAGCTTCGAGCTGCCCCACTGGGCGACGGACAAGGCCGGCCGCGCGCTCATCCGCCGTCACGAGCTCTACGGCCCCGCGGGCATGGGCGAGGACGAGGCCCGCTGGCGCCAGCTGCACCCGCATCTCGAGCCGGCCCGCACGGGATCGGCGCGCCTGGAGGCCAGCGTGCCGGGCGTGCAGCCCTGGTCTGCGGAAGTGCCCCGGCTGTACGGGCTCGAGGTGTCCCTGCTCGCCGCGGATGGCTCGGTCATCGATCGCGCCCAGGTGAGGGTCGGCTTCCGCAGCGTGCTGGTGCAGGGCACGGACCTGCTCGTCAACGGACAGCGCATCCTCATCCAGGGTGTCAATCGCCACGATTTCGACCAGCACACCGGGCGCGTCATCACCCGGGAGGCCATGCGCCGCGACCTGCTGGCCATGAAGCGCCACGGCTTCAACGCCGTGCGCACCTCGCACTACCCCAACGACCCGGCCTTCCTGGACCTGACCGACGAGCTGGGCCTCTACGTTATCGAGGAGGCGGACATCGAGTCACACGCCTTCCAGGCCACGCTCTGCGACGACCCGCGCTACCTCGCACAGTGGGTCTCGCGCGTCTCGCGCATGGTGCTGCGCGACCGCAACCACGCCTCGGTCATCGCCTGGTCACTGGGCAACGAGTCGGGCTACGGCACCAACCATGAGGCGGCCGCGTCCTGGGTGCGCCGCCACGATCCCTCTCGACCGCTGCACTACGAGGGCGCCATCCGCTTCGACTGGTCCGCTGGGGCTCGCGTCACCGACCTCGTCTGCCCGATGTACCCCGCCATCAGCGCCATCGTCGAGTTCGCGACCTCGGGTCGCCTGGACCGCCCGCTCATCATGTGCGAGTACTCCCACGCCATGGGCAACAGCAACGGCACCCTGGCCCAATACTGGGACGCCATCGAGACGACGCCCGGCCTGCAGGGTGGCTTCATCTGGGAGTGGTGGGATCACGGCCTGGTCCAGACGCTGCCGGACGGCCGGATGCGCTGGGCCTACGGCGGCGACTTCGGTGACCAGCCCAACGACGGCAACTTCTGCGCAGATGGTCTGACCTGGCCGGACGGCACGCCCAAGCCCGCCCTGCGCGAGGCCCAATACCTCTTCGCTCCGGCGCGCCTGGTGGCCGCTGCTCGCGACGGCCACGTTCATGTCGCCAACCGGCAGTCGTTCCGCGACCTGGGCTGGCTGCGCGGTCGCTGGGAGCTCATCGACGCTGCTGGCACAGTGGCGGCCTCAGGGCGGCTGTCGACCCTGGCGGGTATCGACCCGGAGGGCGAGGCGGAGGTGGCCCTGGAGGGCTGGGAGTCGCTGCCGTCGCTGTCGGACGCGGCCGGCCAGCGATGGCTCACGGTCCGTTTCGAGACGGCCGCTGATGAGGCCTGGGCGCCGGAGGGCACGGAGGTCGGCTGGGGGCAGCTGGCCCTTGCTGCTGACGTTGCCCCTGCAGCCGCGGCCCCGGCGGCGGATAGCGGGGCCTCGATCGAGCTCGACGCTGATGGCTACCTGCGGCACCCCCTGCTGGCTGCCGGCCCCCGCCTCTCGCTCTGGCGCGCGCCAACGGACAACGACCGTTTCGGGGGCATCGCGTCGCGCTGGGAGGCAGCCGGCCTGGCCGACCTGCGTCCCGCCCCTGCTCAGGTCGAGCACGAGGGTGCCCGCGTCGTCGTCCGGCGCGAGGTCGCCGTCGGGCCGCACCACGTGGCCCATCGACAGGCCTTCACACCCCTGCCCGGAGGCGGCATCCACGTCGCGGAGGAGGCGCTCATCCCGCCCGGGCTGGACGACCTGCCGCGCGTGGGCACGGTGCTGGAGCTGGTGCCGGGCATGGAGCAGGCCGAGTGGTTCGGTCTCGGTCCCCACGAGACGTACCCCGACCGCAAGCGGTCCGGCCTGGTCGGTCGCTGGCAGTCGACGGTCGGCGACCTCTTCACGCCCTACGTGCGGCCGCAGGAGGCCGGCGGCCGTGCCGACGTGCGCTGGCTGGAGCTGCGCGATGAAGGGGGCGCGGGCGTCCGACTGACCATGGCTGCGCCCATGCAGGTCTCGGCCACCCACCACCGAGCCTCCGACCTGGCCGCGACCAGCCATGCGGAGGAGCTCGTCCTGCGCCCGGAGGTCGTCGTTCACATCGACGCTGCCCACCGCGGGCTTGGCACGGCCTCCTGCGGGCCTGACACGACCGAGCCCTACCTGCTGGGGCCCGGCACCTACCGCTGGGAGTGGACGCTGCAGGCGGTCTGAGGCCGCCTCGCGGCGCCGGGACCGCTCGAGGTGGCTGGCCCCGTTCAAGGACGCCAGCTCCGCATCCCATCGCGTCGACGGCGAGCAGGAGCTGATGTCTTCATCGGCGCCCGTCGCAGGCGCTAGATTCCGAGCCACGAGGCGCGGCCGGCCGAGGCCCTGGCTGGCGCTCGACGGGGAGGACACACATGCCGGCAGGGGGTCAGGCGGCGGCACGCACACCGCGGGGTGAGCCGGCCTGCGCGTCGGCGACCCGACGGGCGGCCGTGAGCGGAGGCACGGCCTCGTGATCCTGCCGGCCATCGACGCCCACCTCCACTTCTGGGATCCCCGGCGCAGCGACCACAGGCACCTGTCGGCCGAGCTGGCGCCGCTGGGCCGGCCCTTCGGCCCCGACGACCTGCGACCCGAGCTCGAGCTGGAGGGCATGACCGGCGCGATCCTCGTGCAGGCCTCGGCGTCCACCCTGGAGACGGCCGAGCTGCTCGAAGCCGCGGAGGGACTGCCCTTCGTGCTCGGTGTCGTGGGCTGGGCCGATCTCACATCTCCGGAGGTCGGCTTCGTCATCGACACCCTGCGGGCTGGTCCCGGTGGCCATCACCTCGTCGGGCTCAGCCACCGCGTCGACGACGAGGATGATCCTGCCTGGCTGGCCCGCGACGACGTGCGGCGCGGACTGGCCACGCTGGCGGCGAAGGGGCTGGCCCTGGACGTTGAGGTCCGCACCCGTGAACTGACGGCGACCCTCGAGGTGGCACGGGCCCTGCCTGACCTCACGGTCGTCCTGCACCACCTGGCGCGACCACCCATCGCCTCGGGTGACCTGGCGGCCTGGGGCCGCGCACTGCTGGCCCTCGCAGAGCTGCCCAACGTGGTGGCCAAGCTCTCCGGCCTGGTGACCGAGGCCGATTGGCACACCTGGTCCATCGACGACCTGCGACACCCGGTCGAACTGGCCGTGGACGCCTTCGGCGCCGAGCGGCTCATGCTCGGATCCGACTGGCCACGCTGCCTGCTGGCTGGCTCCTATGGCGACGCCATCGACTCCGTGCGCTACCTGGTGGCTGAGCTGTCGGCTCACGAGCGGGCCGAGATCGACGGCCTCACGGCCATGCGCGTGTACCGCCTGGCGCGGGCTCGGGCGTGAGCCCCGGGAGAGGGGCCGACCAGCGCGGCCCGTTCATCCTTG
Source organism: Chloroflexota bacterium (assembly GCA_041299865.1). GTDB lineage: Bacteria > Chloroflexota > Limnocylindria > Limnocylindrales > CSP1-4 > JAFMJV01. The sequence continues at coordinate 2,019 of JBFYUV010000133.1, read as the reverse complement.
CCCATGACCTGGGCACGAGTGGCGACAAGGCCTCGCTCCATGCCGCCGACGGCCGCCTCCTGGCGTCACGCACCGCGCCCTACCCGACCGACTTCGGTCCCGGGGGCAAGGCCGAGCAGGATCCAGCCGACTGGTGGGCGTCCTTCTGCGCGGCCACGCGGACGCTGCTCGAGGAGACCGGCACCCGACCGTCAGATATCGCCTGCGTGGCCATGTCCGGCCAGATGATGGGTGTGGTGCTGGTGGACGCGCAGGACGAGGCGCTGGGCCCGGCCGTCATCTGGGCCGATACCCGCGCCCAGCGGGAAGCTGGTCTGCTCGCGGATCGGGTCGGCTTCGAGCGCGCCTACGAGCTGCTGGGGCACCGTCTCGACCCTTCCTACTGCCTGCCCAAGTGGATGTGGCTGCGCGAGCACGCACCGCAGGCCTGGTCGAAGGCGACCGGCGTGCTCGTGGCCAAGGACGCCCTCACCCTCCGCCTCACCGGACGGCGCTGCACCGACCCGTCCGACGCCTCCGGCACCAACGCCTGGGACCAGGCAGCCGGTGCCTGGTCGGACGAGATGCTGGCGGCCGGCGACATGGACGCCGGGCTGCTGCCCGAGGTGGTGCCCTCGGCCACGGTGGCAGGTGGCATCCGGACGGAGGCCGCACGTGCCTGCGGGCTGCTGGCGGGCACCCCGGTCGTGGTCGGGGGAGGGGATGGCTCCTGCGCCGTGCTGGGTGCCGGCCTGCCCGCTGATGGCTCGGCGGCCAACGCCACCCTCGGCTCGTCGGCCTGGATCTCCGTGGTCACCGACGAGCCCCTGCGCGACCCGGGGATGCGACTCGTGACCTACGACCACGTCGTGCCCGGCCGCTTCGTGCCGCTGGGGCCGATGCAGGCAGCCGGAGCCTCGCTCCAGTGGATCGCGACGACGCTGGGTGTGTCCGGGCGGGACGGCCTGGCAGCCATCGTGGAGGCCGCCGGCACGGTCGAGGCGGCGCGCGAGGGGCTCTTCTTCCTGCCGTACCTGCTTGGCGAGCGGGCCCCCATCTGGGACCCCAACGTGCGGGGGACGTTCGTGGGCCTCGAGCGCCACCACCGTCCCGAGCACCTGGTGCGGGCGGTGCTGGAGGGCGTCGCCTTCAACCTCGCCGGCATCCTGAGCGCGGTCACCTCGCTGGCGGGCACGGTGGCGGCCGTCGACGCCGTGGGTGGTGGTGCCCATGGCGACACGTGGCTGCGCATCATGGCCGACACGTGGGGCCTGCCGGTGCGCCGCCGTTCGGTCAGGGACGAGGCCAACTCGCTTGGGGCAGCCGTCATCGGAGGCGTGGCTGTCGGGCTCATCAGCGACTGGGGCCAGGCCCGGTCGCTGTCGTCGGTCGAGGCCACCTTCGAGCCCGACCCGGTGCGCCACGAGCGCGCGCTGGAGGACCTCTGCCGCTTCAACGACGCCTACGAGCGGCTGAGACCCTGGTTCCGGTAGTCGTATCATGCCCGGACACGACCGGCCGGGACGCCGCCTGGCCCCGGTACGGGGAAGAGAGGAGGGAACACCTTGAAGAGACTCGTGGTGGGCCTTGTCATGGGAGCCCTGGTAGTGGGCTCGTCGGCCACGCTGGCACAGGACGCTGGCACGCTGGGCGCCGTCCAGGCGCGCGGGTCGCTGGTCTGTGGCGTCAACGGTGGCTTGCCGGGCATGAGCGTCCTCAGTGAGGCGACCGGCCAGTACGACGGCATGGACGCCGACTTCTGCCGCGCTGTCGCGGCGGCCGTCCTGGGTGACGCGAATGCCGTCGAGTACCGCCCGCTGACGGCCGACCAGCGAGCCACCGCCATCCAGGGTGGCGAGGTGGACGTCATCTTCCGCAACACCACCAACACCATCAGCCGGGATGCCACCTGGGGTGATTTCGGCCCCACCATCTTCTACGACGGCCAGGGCATGATGGTTCGCGCCGATCTCGGAGCGGCTGGCCTGGAGGATCTGGCCGGGGCCACCATCTGCGTGACCTCGGGCACGACCACCGAGC
>JBFYUV010000132.1:0-3586 GCA_041299865.1 Chloroflexota bacterium | reverse complement strand
CTCCAGGCGACCGACGAAGACCTCGCCCGTGATGCCGGCGTTGAGGATCTCATCGCCGATCTCGGAGGCCCCCAGGGCGTAGCGGGCCGCCAGCAGCGCGGAGGTGCCGGAGCCGCACGGCGAGCGGTCCACCTCGGCCTCGGCGAAGATCGTCACGTTGCGCATCGTGGCCTCCGTCGCGCGGCCATCGGGCGAGCTCGCGGGCTCACTGTCCACGATGATGGTGCCGTAGACGAACCCGAGCGATGGATCGGTCGGGTGCTCCGGCATGTGGTCGCGGCGGAGGGCGTCGGTGATGGCCGCCCCGGCCCGGGTGAGATGCTCGATCTGCTCCGGCACGACGCGCATGCCCAGCTCGCTGACGTCGACGATGCCGTAGTAGGCGCCACCGAAGGCCAGCTGGACGCTGAGGCCCTGGCGCTCCGCGGCGGGGCCGAAGAGCCGCACCCCACGGGGCCGCATGACCAGCCGGTCGGCGTGCAGGTAGGCGGGCACATTGAGGAAGCGCACCTCGCGCACGAGGGGCTCACCAGCCTCACCGACCTCGACCGACGCGGTCGCTGTCACCAGGCCGGCCGGTGTCTCCCAGCGGATCGTCGTCTGCGGCGCCGTGGCCGGGTAGAGGCCTTCCTCGATCAGCCCCTGGGTGAGCGCGATGATGCCGTGCCCGCACATCGTGCTGTAGCCCTCGTTGTGCATGAACAGGACGGCGATGTCGGCATCGTCGCGATGCGGTGGCAGGAGGACGGCGCCGTACATGTCGCGGTGGCCGCGCGGCTCGTACATGAGCAGGCGTCGCACGTGATCGGCATGCTCGCGAACCCAGGCTCGGCGCTCGTTGATGGGCCGTCGTGGCACGGGCGGGAAGCCGCTGCGGACGAGGCGGAGGGGCTCACCGGCGCAGTGGAGGTCGAGGGTCTCGACGACCAGGCGCGAGGCATCGCGGTCGCGGGCTTGTCGCTCGTCCCAGGGGACCGGCCGCGGCGGCTCCGCCACGGCGGCTCGTACGTCACCGGGCCCCTGCGGATCCCACGGTCCCTGGGCATCGCCGGACGGCTGGCCTGCTTGGCCCTGGTGCGCATCACGGCTCTCGTACACGACGGTCAGGACCTGCTCGCGGCCTTCCGTGCGCCACCGTTGCGACACGGGCTCCCAACCGCGGCCGGCAGCCTGCTCGCGCTCGCCCGCGAAGGAACGCTCGGCAGAGGCGCGATCGGCCGCGGCATAGGTCCGGATGACGCTGCTGCTGGACCGCTTCGCGCTCGTCCTGGCCATGCTCTCCCGTCTCCTGTGCCGGCTGCCTGCCCGTTGCCAGCCATGATAGCCACGCGGCAGGCGTCGACTGTGGACCGTCGTGGTCGTCGGCGTGCATCGAGCCTTCCTGATTCGGCTACCGTGCAGGCATGAACGAGCACGCAGAGCACGAACTCAGGGAGCTGCGACGGCGCATCGGCGACGTCTCGCAGCTCGTCTCGACCAAGGCAGCACGGCTGTCCGATGGCAGCGAGGACGGTGTCCGTGTCATCGACGCTCGCGCCGCCGGCGGACTCTCGGCCATGATCCTGGCCGACCGTGGGCTCGACCTCGGCGCTGTCTGGGCGGCCGGCCACCAGATCGGCTGGCAGTCCACGACCGGGGCCGTGCACCCCGCCTTCTTCAGTGAGCCCACCTGGCTGCGCTCCTTCCATGGGGGCCTGTTGACGACCTGCGGCCTCCAGAACGTCGGTCTGCCGTCCACCGACCAGGGCACGTCCCACGGCCTCCACGGACGTATCTCCAACATCGCCGCGCGCAATGTCGCCCACCGCGTCATCGAGCAGGACGGCCGACTGGTGGCCGAGGTCAGCGGTGACCTGCGCGAGACGGACGTCTTTGGCAGCGACCTCCTGCTGCGGCGACGCATCACGCTGCCCATGGGCGAGCGGGTCGTGCACGTCGAGGACGAGGTCGTCAACCAGGGCTTCGCGCCTGCCGCCGTCCTCATCCTCTACCACGTCAACGTGGGCTATCCCGTCGTGGCGGACGGCGCTCGCCTCATTGGCCCGGCGGCCCAGGTCGTTGGCCGTGACGAGCGTGCCCAGGCGGCCGTCGGCGATCACGCCAGCTTCCCGCCGCCTGAGGACGGCTTCGCCGAGTACGTCTACGAGCATCGCCTGCGGGACCGCGATGCGTCCGAGGCGAGCATCTCGCTGGCCAACCCGTCCTTCGCGCCTACCGGCGGCATCGCGGTGACCGTCACCTGGGATCCGCGCCAGCTGCCGCGCCTGTGGCAGTGGCGGATGCTCGGGCCGGGCATGTACCTGACCGGGCTCGAGCCCGCCAACTGCGGACTGGCGGGACGGGCTGCCGAGCGCGAGGCCGGCACGCTTCCGATGCTGGAACCCGGCGAAGCGCGTCGCTTCGGCATCTCCGTGCGCGTCTCCCTGGGCGAGGAAGTGCAGGCGCTCGCAGGCGCTGGCGCGATCGCGTCATGATCCGCTGACCCGGCACCCGTGCTAGGGTCGCCCGGACCACGATGCCTGCGCAGGAGAGGTGGACATGCCCGGACCGGGGCTCGACCTGATCGGCGACGAGGAACTGGCTGAGCTGACCGACGTCATCCGCAGCGGCCGCCTCTCCCGCTACGGTCCCGACGACGGGACCTTCCCGGCCAAGGTCCGTCACTTCGAGGAGGCCGTCGCCGAGCGTGCCGGCGTCCGCCACGCGCTGGCGGTCAACTCCGGCACGAGCGCGCTCTACCTGGCCATGGCCGGCCTGGGCGTCGGTCCTGGCGACGAGGTCATCGTGCCCGGCTTCACGTACGTGGCCAGCATCTCCTCGATCGTCTACGCCAGGGCCAGGCCCGTCCTGGCCGAGGTTGACGACACGCTCAACCTCGACCCGGTGGACGTGGAGGCGCGCATCACACCGCGCACGAAGGCCATCGTGGCCGTGCACATGCTGGGCAACCCGGCCCGCCTCGATGAGCTGCGCGCGGTCGCCGACCGTCACGGTCTGCCCCTCATCGAGGACGCCGCCCAGGCCTTCGGCGCCACCTACCGGGGGTCTTGGGTGGGCAGCTTCGGGGCGGCCGGCATCTTCAGCTTCAACGAGTACAAGACCATCACCTGTGGTGACGGCGGCATGCTCGTGACCGACGACGACGACCTCTACCGGCGCTGCTTCGCCCTGCACGACCAGGGCCACAGCCCGATGCGCAGCGGCGTCGAGGTCGGCGCGCGGCCCATGCTCGGGCTCAACTTCCGCATGACGGAGCTGGAGGGCGCGGTGCTCCTGGCCCAGCTCGCCCGCCTCGACCACATCCGCGACCACCTGCGGGCCAACCGCGACCTCGTCTGGTCGATGATCGTGGACCTGCCGGGCATCGGCTTCCGGACCCTGCCCGACCGCGACGGCGACCTGGCCACGCACCTGGTGGTGGTCTTCCCAGACGCCGAGCTGGCCCAGGCCGTCACCCGCGAGCTGGGCTCCATCACGCTCGACCATTCCGGCTGGCACGTCTACACGCACATGGAGCACCTGCTCGCCCAGCGCACGGCGAGCGGACGTGGCTGCCCATTCGACTGCAGCTGCACGCATGACGAGC
>JBFYUV010000131.1:0-6302 GCA_041299865.1 Chloroflexota bacterium | reverse complement strand
CTTCGATGAGCTCTTCGAGTCTCTGACGCATGTGCAGACCGGCAAGATCGACCACTTCCCGATCATCCTGTTCGGGAGCCGCTACTGGTCCGGCCTGCTGGAGTGGCTGCGCTCGACGGTCGCTGCAGAGGAGAAGGTGGACGAGGCGGACCTTGGCCTCCTGCGGATCTGTGACGACGTCGAGGAGGTCACGGCCATCATCAGCGAATCGTTCCGCTCGCTGGAGACCAACGGTAGCGGCGAGCGGGCCAACGGAGACCCGGCCTGATGCGCATCGCCGTCGCCACCGATCATGCCGGCCTGCCGCTCAAGGAGCTGGTCGCCGACTGGCTTCACGAACAGGGCTACGACGTCGTCGACTTCGGCGTCGGCACCCCTGAGCGCGTGGACTATCCCGACTATGTGGCCCCGGCCGCGCGCGCCGTGGCCGCGGGCGACTGCCGCTTCGGCTTCGTCTTCGGCGGCAGCGGCACGGGTGAGCAGATCGTGGCCAACAAGATCAGGGGTATCCGCTGCGTGCAGGCCACGGAGCCGGTCACGGCCCGCCTGGCTCGGGAGCACAACGACGCCAACATGATGGCCATGGGGGCTCGCATCGTGGGCTCCCAGGTCGCCATCGGCTGTGTGGAGGCGTTCCTGGCAGGCGCCTTCGAGGGCGGCCGGCACGTGGCCCGGGTCGAGAAGATCAGCGCCCTCGAGCGCGAGTAGACACCCTCAGCGCGGTGGCGTCAGGCGCGGGCGGCTGGCGCCTGCAGCTCTGAGGCGATGGCCTCCGCCCAGACCGAGATCTCCGACCAGGGCCGGTAGTCACCGTAGGGGGCCCGCACCAGGGCCACCAGCGCCTTCTCCGTGAGACCCAGCTGGTCGCCATCGATGCGGCCTCCGAAGAGCCGGTGGCTGCGCGAGCCGAGGCGCTTGACGAACGTGGCGATCTCGGCGGGGTTCTCAAGGGGCTTCGGCGGGTCACCGACGGGCCCGCTCGAGAAGAGCCACAGCGGCCGCCGTGACAGCTCGGCCTCGAAAGCGTCGACGAAGACGCGCGCCCGGCGCAGCCAGTGACCGGCATAGACGCTGCTGCCGAGCACGACCGCGTCGTAGCCGTCCAGGCTGGTGACCTCCTCGATCCGGCGCATGTCGGCCTGCAGGCCGCGCGCCCGAAGCGTCGTAGCCACGACCTCCCCGATCTGCAGGCTGGCGCCGTGCCTGGAGGCGACCACGACGAGGGCATTCATCTGGCGGTCACCTCCGGGAATGGTTGCTGTCCACGGGTCTGATGATGCCGTCGTCGCGTTGGGAAGCGTAGTGCCGAGCGGACTCCCCGGCCCGGGCCGCTCGGAGAGCCGAGCGCTCTATCCGAGACCCATGGCCGCCACCACGTCGGCCCAGCGCAGCAGCTTGAAGTTCTGGTTGGCCTCCGGTTCCCGGTTGAAGTCGTCCTGGACGACGAGCAGCCCGCCTTCGAAGGGAGCCGGAAGGCCGGCCAGTGACAGGTCGATACCGTCCGTGCCGCTCACGCCGTCCATGCCGGCCTCGCTGTCGATGACCCGGAACTTGCCGAGGAAGCGGTTCGCGCCGTCGCGCTCGTAGACCGCGAAGAGTGATTCGCCCTGGCTGGAGGCGACGAGGTAGCCCGCCTGCCCCTCGCCGACAGCGAGCGCCAGCCCTTCCACGTCCGCGATGAGGTTTCCGTCGGGCTTGACCGCGTCCACGAGCACCCGCGCATCACCGTCCTCCGGGTCCGCGCCGTACTTCCAGATGCCCACCAGCTCCTCGCCGATGTAGAGGGTCCCGAGGGCGTCGTCGGCGACACAACCCTCGGTCTGGCTGCCGACCACGAACTCGCGTACCCTCTCGGCCTCGATGCCCTGGCTACCGGTCATCAGGCGGTACTGCTCGACCTCCCCGGTGTCGGTGCTGTTGACGAAGGCGAAGAGGTCTCCCGTTCCGCTCGGCTGATAGAGGCAGACACCGTAGACCTCGTTGACATCCGAGGGGATGGGCTCCCGGTGCGCCTCGACCAGCGTGCCGTCAGCCTCGTTCACGGTGTAGAGCCAGAGTGAGTTATCGGTGCGATTGACGGTCGCCACGACGGTCTGCGGCCGGCCGTCGACGATGATGCCGTCGCGCAGGTCGACGTTGTTGACGCGCCCGATGGGCAACTCCTGGCGCCGGCTGCCATCGAGGTCGTAGACGACGAGAGCGCCCGTCTTGTCGGTGCCGATGACGGCGTGCAGCGCCGGGTCGGAGGGGTGCACGTAGATGGCCGGATCGTCAGCCGCATCGAGGCCCTTGGGCACCGGCTCGGTCTCCACGAGCGCGGTCACGGAGGGCACACGGAGTTGGCCCACGATCGGCGCTGGATCGCGCCGCACGGGCGCTGCCGATGGCTCCACCGGCTCACCCGCCGCCGCCAGCACGTCGCTCCAGCTGGCCAGCTTGAAGGCCTTGTCGTCGTCGGGGTCGGTGTTCGTGTCGTCGCTGGTGGCGAGGACGCCGGCCGGGAAGCGCTCGCCGGCAGGCACGGGCAGGACGGCCACTCCCTGGGGCTCGGAGGCCGCGTCGATGGCCTCGCCCTCGCCGATGCGGACGCTGGCGATGAACTCGTTGTTGCCGTCGCGACGGTACAGGTTCAGGGCATCGGCCTTCTCGTTGGAGGCCACCAGGTAGCCCGTGCCATCGGGGTAGGCCACGAGCGTGAGGCCCTCCACCTGCTCCAGGATGTTCGCACCGGGTGGGTAGGCGCCCGCGAAGTCGACGAGACGGTGCGTGCGCCCAGCCTCCGGTTCCGCACCGAAGCGCCAGATGGCGATCTCCTCCTCGGCCACGAAGAGGTTGCCGGTCTCATCATCCGCGACGCAGCTGGCGGCCTCGCTGCCCACGGAGAATCGACGAGCCAACTGGCCCGTGATGCGGCCGTCCTCGCCGTCGATCCTCCACTGCTCGAGCTCGCCGTCATCGCTCGTGGCGATGACGAAGAGCCGCTCGGTGAAGGGGCTGCGGTAGAAGCAGACGCCGTCGGTGGCGATGCCCGTGGCCAACTCGTCCACGAACGCCAGCGCGCGAGCCTCAGGGTCGAGGGCATAGAAGCGCAGGCGCGGCTCGCCTTCCACGGATGCCACCACGAGATCGACACGCTCGCTGCCGAGCAGGACGTTGTAGCGCAGGTCGACATGCTTGAGCTTGCCGTCGCGCAGGTACTGCCGCTCGTTGCCCTCGAGGTCGTAGACGCCGATGCCCTGGTTCTCGTCACCGCCGATGAGCAGCGAATCGGCAGGCTCATCGGGATCGAGCCAGAAGACGACGCCGGTGGCGCCGTCACCAGGGACAGGGGCCGTCTCGACCAGGGCGGGCACCGTGGCAGCCTCGCCAGATGGGGCCGACTGGCCGAAGCCGGGGGCTGCGAAGGCCAACGGGAGCACGGCGAGTAGCGCGCCGGTCAACAGGTTTCGTCGGGATGGTCGGGGCATGGTGGGACCTCCGGAATGAGCACGACGAGGAGCGCCCAGGTGGCACTCCTCGTCGTGAGGGAAGGGGGAAGGCCGGCGGAATCAGCCGGCGGTGAGCTGCCAGACGGTGAGGGTGCCGCTCACCTCGTTGGCGACGAGCAGCAGGTCGCTGCCCGACGGGCTCGTGGCGGCGGGGATGAAGACCAGGCCCTCAGGACCCAGGTCGCCGGCCTCGCCGGTGTCGGGGGTGTCGGGCTCGGCGGTCCAGTCGCGGTTCTCGAGGTAGGTCACGAGGGACGACGCCGCGGGATCCGTGACGTCGAAGACGAAGATGCCGCTCTGCCGCTCCGCGCCCACGAACGCATAGGTGCGCTCGCCGATGGTGCCGAGGGCGAGGCCCTCCGGTTCCGGCCCGGCGTTGTCGCTGCGGTCCTCGAGCTCGTTGCTGTCGTTGCTGGCATTGAAGAAGTCCGGGTTGGTCTCGGCGATGTGCTGTTCCATGGCATCACCGCTGTCCCACACCACCGACGCAGTGGCGGGATCCCAGACCGTGATGCTGCGCGTGCCGAAGGCATGGATCTCATCCCAGTCGCCATCGCCATCCGTGTCACCGGAGGCCGTGGAGACCTCGAGCTTGCCCAGGTTGGCCTCGGCCTGGAGCGACGCGGCGTCCGGGAAGGTCTCCGGGTCGAGCGTGAGGTCAGCCACGTCGGATTCCTCGGTGTAGCCTGCCTCGTCCTCGTAGTCGCGCGAGTCACCTTCATTCGCGGTCACCAGATAGGTTGCGCCGTCCACCTCGTAGGTGGCCATGCCGTCAGGCATGTACATGCCACGGGCCGGCCAGGTGCTGATGTTGATGGCGCCGTCTTCGTTGCTGGCGTCGATCCCGGCCCCTGCCACGGCGAAGTCCCTGGTACCGAGAGGCACGATGGCCGTGACGGAAGCGCTGGCGATGTCGATGACCGCGAGCGCGTTGTTCTCCTGCAGGCTGACCCACGCGGTCGAGCCGTCCGGGGAGACCGCCACGTACTCGGGCTCCAGGTCCATCGAGACGCTCGCGCCGGGGCCGTAGACGCGGACCGCCGGGTCGAGCTGTGCCGCGCGGGCGCCGCCCTCGTCGAAGTCGGCGAAGCCGACGACCGTGGCGGTAGCGTTCTCGGGGCCGGCGGCCAGGTCGACGATGGTCACGGAGCCCGGGCCGTCCGCGGTGTAGTCGTCGCTCGGCTCACCTTCGTCGGCCGTGAGGACCTTCATCCCGTCTGGCGTGAAGGTGACCATGTCAGGGTGCACACCGACCTCGACGCTGCCGAGCTCGGCGCCGCCCTCGCCCACGAAGACCACGCGGCCTGGCGCGCCCTGCTCCTCCCCGAGGACGGTAACGGCGGCGATACCGTTCGCGACGGCGACGCTCGTGGGGCTCCCGCCCAGCTCGATGGAGTTCAGAAGCGACGGGGCGGTCGGATCGGCCAGGTCGATGACGTCGAGAGCCTCCGTCTCGCCGTTGGTCGAGAAGGCGACCTGGGTCCCAGGGTCGAACGCGACGATCTCCGTGGCGCCCTCGTCGTAGGCGCCCATCGAGAGGCTGCCGATGACCTCGCCGCTGAGGCCACCCTGGGCCAGCGCGGGGGATGCCAGGCTGCTGCTGGCCAGGGCGATGGTGATGGCGGTGACGGCGATGGTGCGCGTGCGCATGCGAGCCTCCATGTGGAATGGGAAGCTCAGCCTGCCGGCGCGCTGTTGTCAGTCCGTCAAGACTTCGTTATCGCTGGGTTAACGGCTCCGGGTCCCCGGGGGTTCCAGCACGACCAGCCCGACCTAGCCGCGCAGGATGCGGTTGAGCGCCCGGGAGAGCAACCAGATGGCGACCGCCCAGGCCAGGACGAGCTTGGCGTCCTGCCAGGGCTTGGCGAGCGGCACGTACGATGCGCCCTGGCCGGTCACCTCGATGTAGCCCATGGGCCTCGTGAGCGCACCGCCGCCAGCGCCGCTACCGGATCCCTCACCATCGGACATGCCGCTCCCCGCGCCGCTGCCCCACATGGACTGCGCGACCGGGATGACCGTCCGCCCCTCCTTCTCCACCGGCTCGCCGAACACCGTGCTCACGCGGGCTGTGGCACCGACCTTCTCAGCCATGCTGGCAAGCAACCCCGGGACGCCACCCTCGGCAGCATCGCGGGCGTCATCGAACGCCTCGTCCTTGGCGCGCTGAGTCGCGCCGTCGGTTCCGTTCCTGGCCATCGTTCGGTCCTCCGTGACAGTCTGGGGGCTGGGAGACGACGATAGCCCGGCGGTGCCCCGCGCGCCAGAGCAGGTTGGACCCTCATGGGTCGGGCTGACGGCCTAGCATCGCTCGATGATCGACCCACGCAACCGACCCGCGTTCTTCGGCTCGCTCATCGCCGGTGTGGCCGCCTTCCTCGTCCTGTGGCTCCTGGGCCTCTCGCCGCTGGTGGCTTGGATGGTGGGCTGGTCGCTGCCAGCCTTCGCCATGTACGGCATCGACAAGCGCCAGGCCCAGTCGGGCGGCTGGCGCGTGCCCGAGGTGGTGCTGCACGGGCTGGCGCTCATCGGCGGGGTCGCCGGTGCCTGGGCGGGCCGCTATGTCTTCCGCCATAAGACGCAGAAGACCGTCTTCAGCGTGGTGCTGGTGGTCGCCACCATCCTGTGGGGGGCGGTCGTCGCCTGGGCGCTCGTCGGATAGGCTCCGGGACAGACGACCATCGCCTGCCGCCTGGCGACGCGCTGCGGCCATCCGATCCCGAGCGTACGATCGGGCCATGCGATCGACCACCGGAGCCCGCGTACGGCTCCTGCCCCGGCTTGCTCTCGCGAGTCTGTTCCTGCTGGCCGGCA
>JBFYUV010000130.1:0-4116 GCA_041299865.1 Chloroflexota bacterium | reverse complement strand
CATGAGGACCGCGCCACCCCGCGCGGCGATGGCCTCCATGAGCTCGTAGAGTGCGTATCGGGCGGAGACGTCAACGCCGCGTGTGGGCTCGTCGAGCACGTAGAGGATGCGGTCGCGGGCGAGCCACTTGCCGATGGCGACGCGCTGCTGGTTGCCGCCGCTCAGGGTGAAGGCCGGTTGATCGACCGTGCGAGCAACGATGCTCAGCTCCTCGACCAGCGACGTTGCCATGCCCCGCTCGCGTCGCGGCACCACCAGCGGGCCGGGGCCCAGGCGCGGCCACTCCGTGATGGCCAGGTTGCGCAGGATGGGCAGCGGCAGGATGACGCCCTGGTCCTTGCGGTTCTCCGGCACGAAGGCCATCCCGGCGTCCAGACGGCGGCGCATGGCCCAACCCGTGACGTCCACGCCGTCGAGGAGGACGGCACCGGACTGATTGGGGTCCGCTCCCACGATGGCGCGGGCCAGTTCCGTGCGTCCGGCACCCACCAGGCCAGCCAGGCCCACGATCTCGCCTCGGCGCACGTTGATGGAGACCGGGGCGCCGCCTCCTGCGGGCAGCAGGTCACGGGTCTCCAGGACCACGTCGCCGGGTGTCGTGTGGTGGCGCTGGTAGACCGAGTCCAGGTGCCGGCCCACCATCCGCTCGACGATCTCATCCTTGGTCGTGGCGCGGGTCTCGAGCGTGCCCGTCGAACGGCCGTCCTTGAGCACGGAAACCCGATCGGACATCGTGAAGACCTCGTCCAGGCGGTGGGTCACGAAGATGACCCCGAGCCCCTCCGAGCGGAGGCGGCGCAGCAGCTCGAAGAGCCGCTCCGTCTCGAAGCGACTGAGGCTGGCGGTGGGTTCGTCGAGGATGAGGATCCGAGATCGCTCGTTGAGCGCCCGGGCGATCTCCACGAGCTGCTGCTGCGAGGTGGAGAGCCGTTCCACGATGCTGTCCAGGTCGATGCTGACGCCCAGGGTGGCGATGGCCTCGGCGGCCTGGCGTCGCATCTCACCCTTGTCCAGTCGCCAGCCGCGTCGCAGCTCCCGGCCCAGGAACATGTTCTCGACGACCGAAAGGTGCGGAGCCAGGCTGAACTCCTGCCAGATGACGGCGATGCCCTCGGAACGCACCGCGGAGATGGTCGTCTCGCCACGGAGCTTGCCGTCGACGTGCAGGCTGCCGCCCTCGTAGGGCAGGGCCCCGGCGATGACCTTGATGAGCGTCGTCTTGCCCGCGCCGTTCTCGCCCACGAGCGCATGCACCTCGCCCGCGAGGAGCTCCAGCGAAGCGTCGGCCAGGAGCAGCACGTCCGTGCCACGGATGGGCCGGCCCTCATCGTCGTAGGCGTACTTCTGGATGTGCTGGGCGTCCAGCAGGACGGTCCCGACGGTCACCCCGCCCACGCCCGTCATGTCCGCTCGCCGAGGTAGCGGCTGCGCACGGCATCGACCACGAGGGCGATGACGATGATGGCGCCCATGACCGCCTGGTACAGCTGCGACGGGATGTTGAGCAGGATGATGCAGTTGTTGATGGTCCTGATGATGATGGCGCCGATGATCACGCCGACGACCGTGCCGCGCCCACCGAAGAGGCTGGTGCCGCCCACCACGGCGGCCGTGATCGTCTCGAAGGTGGCGTTGAAGCCGCCGAGCGTGGGCACGCCGATCTGGACGCGGGAGGTGAGCATGACCGCCGCCAGGGCCGCCAGGCCGCTGCAGATGGCGAAGCAGGAGATCACGATGCGGGCCACGCGCACCCCGGACAGGCCGGCGGTCACCCGGTTGTAGCCCACGGCGACGACGGAACGACCGAACGCCGTGTGGTTGAGCACGACCCATGCGATGGCCGCCACGACCACTGCCAGGATGACAAGGTAGGGGATGCCCAGGATGAGGCCGGTCTGGAGGCCCACGAACAGGTCATCGGCGGGCATGCTCAGCATGCTCCCCGCGGAGATCATCTGGGCCAGGGCAAAGGCGATGTAGAAGCCGCCCAGCGTTGTGATGAAGGCCGGGATGCGCACCCACTGCACGAGAACGCCGTTGAGGAGCCCGAAGAGGACACCGGCCCCGAGGGCCGCCGCGAGCGCCAGCGGCAGGCTACCCGTCTGGATCATGACCGTGACGAGGACCACCGAGCTGAGGCCGTAGAGCGCGCCGACCGAGAGGTCGATGCCGCCGATGAGCAGGACGAAGAGGATCCCGATGGCGGCCACGCCCAGGTCGGAGGCCTGGCGCAGCACGGTACGGATGTTGTCCACGCTGCCGAAGTTGGGCACGAAGATCCAGGCCAGGGCCCACATGACCAGGAGCAGCGCCAGGAGTCCCAGCGTCGGGTTGCGACTGAGGCGATCCCAGGCGCCCGCGGCACGGCCGCGCCGTGCCGTGGCGGCTGGCTGGGGCGACGTCATCGATCCACCAGTGGCCGGGGCGCTCGAGTCGTTCATGCGGCCCTCCGTTGCCGGGAGCGCTGAAGCGCACTGCTGGCCACGGCACGGAGCGCCGGCCCCTGCACGGTCACGAGGACCGCGGCGATGATGAGCAGGCCGGTCACGAGGTCCTGCATGAATGGCTGCACTCCCTGCAGGTTCATGATGTTGCGGATCGAGAACAGGAAGACGGCCCCGGCGCAGGCGGCCCAGAGGTTGCCGCGTCCACCGAACAGGTCCACCCCACCGATGACGCACGCGGCAACCGCCAGCAGCGTGTACGGCTCGCCCTGCAGCGGGTTGGCGGTCCCCAGGCGGGCGGCCAGCATCGTGCCGGCCGTGGCGGCGAGCAGCCCGGAGACGACGTAGGCGCTCCCCAGGACCCGAGCCACGGGCACCCCGGAGAGGCGAGCCACGGCGAAGTTGTCACCCGTCGCGCGCAGGTGCACGCCCCACGTGGTGAGGCGCGTGACGACCTCCAGGGCGACGAGGACTGCCAGCGCCAGCATGACCGGGATGGGGATGCCCAGCACGGCGTCGTTGCCGAGCGAGACGAAGTCGGGCGGGAAGACGGGGTGTCCGATGACGTTCGCGATGTAGAGGGCGAGGCCAGCGGCGATGCCCAGCGTGCCGAACGTGGCGATGAACGGCGGCAGCTTGAGACGAGAGACGATGACGGCGTTGATCATGCCGAGCAGCAGGCCGACCCCGAGGCCGACGACCACGGCTGCCGGCCAGGGGATCCCCGAGCTGACGAGTGACACCTCCACGACACCGACGAGGGACATGACCCCGCCGACCGAGAGGTCGATACCGCCCGTGAGCAGGACGAGGGTCATCCCGAAGGCCGCCACCGACAGGATGGCCGCCTCGAGCAGGACCTTCGCCAGGTTGGTCGTCGTCGCGAAGAAGGGCACGAACTGGCCGACGAGCAGCACGACCACGACGATCGCCACGGCCGCGGCGATGGCGCGAACGAGGAGCCGGTCGGTAGGGAGGCGTGTCATCTTCACGGTCTCTCTCAGTGAAGGCCGGCGCGACCCTCGGGGGTGGCGCCGGCCTCCTGTGTCAGCGTGTGGCCTAGAAGGCCTTTGCCATGGCCTCCTCGGCGTTCTCAAGGGTCACGGTCACGGTGCCCGAGTCGATGTACTTCTCGAGCGAGCCCGGCTCGACCGTGCCAGCGGCCATGCCCATGGCGAACTCGGCGGCCATGGAACCCATGGCCATGGGATCCTGGGTGTTGTCGGCCATGATCTTGCCGTCGAGGACACCCTGGACGCCCACGATGGAGCCATCGATGGCCAGGACCTTCACGTCGGTCTTGCCCGCGCCGGCGAGCGCCTGGAGGATGCCGTCGACCATGACGTCGCTGGCCGAGAGGACGGCCTGCAGGTCAGGATTGGCCTGGAGGATGGTCTCCATGGCCGCCAGTGCCGTGGCGTTGTCCCACATGCCGGTGGCAGAAGCCACGGGCGTGATGTTCCCGGAGGCAAGCCCCTCGTTGAAGCCCGCCAGGCGGTCGTCACCGGCGACCGAGCCGGGTGCGCCTTCGATGATGGCGACCTTCAGCTCGGGGTCGTTCATGGTCGTGACCAGGTACGTGGCCAGGTCACGGCCGGCCCTCACGTTGTCGGTCGCGATGAGCGTCTCATAGAGCGCTTCAGTGCCGGCCGCGATGGGCTGGTCGACGAGG